>JAECRW010000175.1 GCA_016294985.1 Candidatus Sifarchaeum marinoarchaea
TCTATATCAAAAAAGGTGAGCAAAGAGAACGAGATAATGTGTTGAAATCCTTAGTTGATAATCAATATGAAAGAAACGATCTAGCTTTTACGAGAGGCAGATTCAGGGTACGAGGGGATGTTGTTGAGGTTTTTCCTGCATATTCTGAGGATACTGCATTAAGAATCGAGTGGTTTGGAGATGAAATAGAAAAGATTACTGAGATTGATCCACTAACAGGCAAAAAAATCGTGGAAAAATCAGCAGCTGTTATCTACCCAGCAAGACATTTTGTTTTCACAGAATCTAGGATCGATCAAGCAATAAAACTAATAGAAGAAGAACTAGAAAAACGTCTCGCCCAACTTAAACAAGAAAACAAACTTTTGTATGCTCAGAGGCTTGAACAACGAACAAGATATGACCTAGAAATGATAAAAGAAGTGGGCTACTGTTCAGGAATTGAGAATTATTCTCGATATTTTGATGGCCGAAAGCCTGGCGAGAGACCTTATGCTCTCTTGGATTATTATCCTGATGATTTTCTGATGTTTATAGATGAGAGTCATGTAACCATTCCCCAGATAAGAGGCATGTATGGAGGAGATAAATCCAGAAAAGATAATTTGATAAAGTATGGCTTTAGATTAGAATCTGCTTATGACAATCGTCCCCTTTTCTTTAGTGAATTTGAACAATTTCTGGATAAGAATCGAGTAATTTATGTATCTGCAACACCGCGTTCTTATGAACTAAGTCATAGTGAACAAGTCGCCGAAATGATAGTACGTCCTACTGGATTAGTCGATCCAGAAGTGGTTGTTAAATCAACTGAAAATCAAATAGATTACTTAATTTCCCAGCTAAGACAACAGGCAAATTCAGGTGAACGTACACTTGTAACAACACTTACTAAGCGAATGGCAGAAGATTTAACAGATTACTTGTTAAACGTTGGATTGAAAGTCCGCTATTTACATAGTGAT
This sequence comes from Candidatus Sifarchaeum marinoarchaea, assembly GCA_016294985.1. Lineage (GTDB taxonomy): Archaea > Asgardarchaeota > Sifarchaeia > Borrarchaeales > Borrarchaeaceae > Borrarchaeum > Borrarchaeum marinoarchaea. The sequence goes on from JAECRW010000175.1 coordinate 966, forward strand.
ATTGAAACATTAGAGCGCATTGAGATTTTGAGAGATTTACGATTAGGTAAATTTGATACGCTAATAGGCATCAATCTTTTGAGGGAAGGGCTTGATCTTCCAGAAGTATCTCTTGTTGCAATTCTTGATGCAGATAAAGAGGGATTCCTTCGATCAGAAACTAGTCTGATCCAAACAATCGGTCGAGCCTCAAGAAATGTTAGTGGGCGGGTTATCCTTTATGCAGACGAAATTACGGAATCGATAAGAAGAGCTCTTGACGAAACTGATAGAAGACGCCTTTTACAGATAAAATATAATGAAGAACATGGAATTACTCCCATGACAATCTCAAAAGCTGTACGAGCTCCTATAACCGAAACCGAAGTTAAGGCAGATGTAGATATTGATTTACCTGATTCTTTTGAAGATATCAAATTCACCTTAGCACAACTAGAAACTGAAATGAAAAAAGCTGCTGATAACCTCGAATTCGAAAAGGCTGCATTTATCCGAGACAAACTGCTCGAATTGAAAAAGTTATTGATTCCGTGAACTGCTCTTAACACCCTCGATCTGGAACATGTCTTCTGGGAGATCTAATCTTGCTATTTCACCCCATCGGTTAACAATTTCTAGTCCCAATTTTCTGGATGTTTCGAGAGCATCGTTTTTGTTAACTTCATAAAAATAGGTTTTAACATAGTCAAAAAAAGTTTGATATATCTTTTTCAATTCTCTTTCCTTGATCTTTCGAAGATCTTCTTCCTGAAAGGTTGTAGCAATTAGGCTGTTTGTTCTATCAGAGAACACAAACTTTTTATATATAAGATCCACTTTTCTTAAGTCCTCTAAAATCTTGCTCAATATTGGATTAACTCTCTTACTTGCAAGAAACGTGATGAGTGTTGAATCCACTCTTTTACTCGCTGGAATGTTTATCATCTTAAAGTAAAAAATATACTCATTGATAAGCCACTCGTAGAATACCTTAATGTCCTTCTTAAGGTTTAACGCTTCACCAGAACTTGAAACTTTACCTTTTTGCACAAATTCTAGCGAAACACCATCTGTCTGAATTACCTTTGAGCCTTCTGTTCCTCTGTGTGCAAGATTATCATCAAAATAAGCAAGTACTGCATGAATTTCTTTGTTATCTTTACTCTTATGAAGGAATACCCCTGAATATAGATCACTACTCTTGCGTAAAAGCTGTTCTTGCCTAAATTTATAGTTAATGTTCTTCTTACATAGTTCGCAATAATCTATGAATGAAAGCTTTTTAGGCATTTAGCTGTCTCACCCTTGCATAAAGTAACTCGGAAAGCGTATCAAACACGTTCTCAATACTTTCTCCAGTTAAAGAACTTGTTTTAAAAAAAACTTCTGGCAATAAGTCATATTTTTCCATGAATTCTTCGATTTGTACATCATTGACAGCCTCGCTACCAGCCTCACCAAGTTTATCTGACTTTGTACCAATTAATACAACTACTGGAGTACGGTTTGTGTTCTCATTGACCAAGTCGAACCAATCACTTAAATTGAGCAAACTGGACGCTCTTGTAAGATCAAAGGCAAATATTACCCCATGAGCTCCTTGGCAATAACTTGGCAAGATAAACCGAAATCGTTTTTCCCCGCCAAAATCCCATACCTGAAGTTTTAAGGTGACATCTGAATTTAGTTTTTTATGAAATGAAAAAAATCCAGCACCGATAGTAATCTTAGTGTCCTTAGCAAATTTATTTGTGGCATATCTGTTGATAAGGGTTGTTTTACCAACACCACCTTCCCCCACAACAATTATTTTGAAGATAAAACTGGACTTTGATGTTTCCATTATAAATCAACCACTCTGCCACTGAATGAAACACATCATTCTGATACTAAAATATTTGGATAATTCCAGTTCTATTATCTACCTTTTTTATTTATTCAGGTGAACTACCTCACGCTAAAGCGGTGAGGCTTCCTGCTTCGACGACCGAACTTGCTGTGACATAGGGAATACCATTTAAGTATTCCAGCGATGCCACAGTAGAGGATTCAGTCTCCACAGGCTTAACATCCCTACGTCCCGTAGGTACAACTTGTTTTAACCCTTCGTGTTCTAGGTTATGACTTGCATTCAAGTCTCGATCTATCACCAAACCACATACCGGACAGACATAGACTCGTTCATCCAATCCTATGTCGCGAATATTCCCGCAGCGTGAACAGCTTTTGGTGGATGGAAACCACCTATCGACTTTAATCGGAGTATGCACCTTGGTTTCAAGTGTGCCTATGATCCCTCCGAGGGCCGTTGATAAGATTTTACTCCCCCATAAGCGTTGCCAAGCTTTAAGGTTCTCATCCTGATAGCAGACAATCCCATAAGTAGCTTGTAGATAGTGGACTATTTTGTTCCTTATATCTTTCTTAATATTATTGAGTGTGGCATAGGCTTTCTCCAATTGGCGTCTGGTGTGATACCAGTTGTTGCTGCGTTTCTGTTGTCTGCTTAACTGCTGATGCAGTTTTCTGAGTCGTT
>JAECRW010000176.1 GCA_016294985.1 Candidatus Sifarchaeum marinoarchaea
TCCCTTTTTCCCTCTCTGAGATCCCTTGTCATCCTGTTGAATGAATTCACAAGGACACCTATCTCATCCTTGGGCTCCAGATCAATCCGAAAGCTATAATCACCGGATGCAATCCTCTTAGTGGCTCTTGCCAGCTCCTCGATTGGGACTGTAATCCCCTTTGACAGATAAAAGCCAAACCAGACGGCGGAAAAGATGACTAACAGTGTAACAATGGAGAGGGTGATCAAATGGCTTAACTTTATCGGTCTCTTGAGCATCTTTAATTGTTTATAGCCTTCCAGGCCTTTGGTAACAGTTTCGAGCCTATTCAAGACTACTCCTGGGATAAACCTGGCAACAACAATCGCTCCTACCTGGGCCTTTGTCTCGGTACGTGAAAATATAGGCACTATACCCCTCACCAGATCTCCGTGGGAGGATGTCTGAGTATCCGTCATATCAGTAGAATCGTTGAAGCTCTTGCGCAGTACCTCAATGCCCAGATCCTTAAACGGCTTTAGATCAACCCTTGTGTCATAAGAGGCCGCCCTTGGGCGCAACTTTGATGAAAAGACCTGTATGGCCGAGACGTTGTATTCCTTCCTCTTCTCATCTATAAATGCCTGCAGTTCGTCGGACTTGGATACCAGCATATACCCCTTATGGGTGATTACAGAACTCAAGGTATTCCCAAAGGCAAGGGCCTCATCTGCAATCCCCTTATAGTAGTCCTGACCTACCTCTAAAGACTTCTGAAGGGACTGTTCAACCTGCAGCTTAAACCAATGTTCGATGGAGAGAGAGATAAATTGCACTGAAACAAAAAAGATGATTATAGTTGGCAGGAGAGAAAGGATGACAAAGGCAAAAACGAGTTTGGCTCTGAGACCGGAGCCCATGACTTTCCTCTTCCTCTCAAAGAACAGCTTGACCAGATTTCTCATGGTCAAATAGAGGAGGAGAAGCAGTAGAATTACATTGATATTTATTAGCGAGAAGATGAGGATGCTGTCGGCGACCGGTAACTCAAGACCAAGGCCAATGACCTTGGTCCCTAGATAGGTAAGCAGGACGATAGTGGGTAGTATAATGCATATAATCAATCTCTCTCGTCGGCGCCTAATTAGATCCTCACCTTTAACACTTCGATGCCTTTTCATTGGTCTTAGTACCTAAAAATCACTGAATACCAGTCGGTCTCAAAATCCCATAAAGAGAGGAAAAAGAGCACATAGTTTAGATAAAACGGCAATTCAATCTTGTCGAGCTCTGCCTTCATTCGTAACTTATAATGCAGCCCTCTTCTAAGCTTATCAAGCCTAGTCACCTTTAAGGCAACTACGTCTGCCATCAATTTCTTAGCCTCATCAAAATCCTTAGTTTTTACCTCTTTATTATCCTGTTCCGGCAAAGAAAGGTTAAATTCGTTTTTCAAGGTATCATACTCTATGGTATGCCTTAACCTGATATCCGCGATCTTGCGATCAAACCACACGTTCCTAACCTCATAGAGCTTGACGATAAAGGTAAACTTGGTCGCGATCCCATTCAAGATGGCCCTGCTCATCTCTTCGGTAAAACAGTCCTTCACATTAAAGTAAACTAGTAGGTGATCCTGGGTGTTAGTGACAATTATATCTGATAATCGAGCCTCGGTTTTTGCTGAAGAAGATGCAGGGGAGATACAGAAAAGCAAAAGGATAACTAGAGCACAATGAAGACCCTTTTTTAGCATCATTATATAGAGACAAAACCCCCTTCTGCACGACGGGGCTCTTCGTTACCACATTCGGTAAACGCTCCGCTTGCCCTCTACCATGGATAAGAACAAAAAGGGTAATTTGAAAAAGGTTTTTAAAAAGCTATCTTATAAGGGTAGTAGGGGTATCATAGGAAAAAGGAAAGCTGATTGCAAGACCTAATAGAGGAGGGAGATGTCTAACAAATGTTAGAATGATACGTTATTCTGGTGCAGAGACCAATTCGAGGCCACCGAAGGCTGGTATCTTGACCTTTATCTTTCCGCACTCTTCCTTGCCCTTAAACCGGATCGCCTCCCAGTAGTCCTCTTGTGCCATGAATTCCTTGAGCAATTTTTGGTTCAAAGAATGCCCTGATCTTTCTACCGTAAAATGTCCAATTACCATAGGCCCGAGAATGGCTAAATCTCCTACAAAGTCAAGTATCTTATGTCTTACAAACTCGTCTTTATACCGTAATCCATCCTCATTTAAGACCCGAAATTCGTCCACAACAATAGCATTATCCAGTGATCCGCCCTTTGCCAATCCATTGCTCTTTAGTATCTCAACGTCCCTCAAGAAACCAAATGTCCGCGCCTTGCTAATCTCTTGGACAAAGGTAGATTCTGAAAAGGATATCTCATAGGCCTGATCTTTTATTAAGGGATGATCAAAGTCGATTTTATAGGTTATCTTCAACTCATTTGAGGGATAGAGGTGAACAGATCGATTGCCATCCTCGACCTTGATGGGTCTTTTTACGAGGAGAAATCTCTTGCTGCAATCTTGTATGGCAACTCCAGCATTTTTTAGGAGAAGGACAAAAGGGGCAGCGCTCCCGTCCATAATAGGAACTTCTTCACCGTCGATCTGCACTAAAGCATTATCTATACCCGTACCGAAAAAGGCAGCCATGAGATGCTCTATTGTGGAAATACTATATCCATCCAAACCGATAGTGGTAGCCATATTCGTGGCAACCACATTGTCAAAGGAGGCCTTGACACTGCAGTTAGGTGATATATCAACTCGCTCAAAGGTTATGCCGCTGTTTGGTACTGCGGGTTTAATGGTAAGTTTGACCTTTCTGCCAGAGTGTAGACCGATACCCGTACAACTTATCTCATCTGCCACTGTCCGCTGTCTTAAATCCATAGTACCTCCCTCAAACTGATAGGCCCAGTGAATTCCCAAGAAGACGTATTTTAAATAGGCAAATAATATGCCACCGGCCAAAAAAGGCCTCACAAAGACCGATCGGGATACTTAACTACTTGTAATTGAAGATGATTTTCGAAATTAGGACAACCTTCAATATCAGTTTCATATCTCACTAATGTGTTGAATTTAACACATTTTTTGTGTCTGATTAATACAATCTCATATGGGTTTTTTGCTTGTGTTTGGAGGGGATTTAAATCTAATATTGAGGCCATGTTGCAGATTTACCGCTATCTTTCAGCAGTCCTTATCCTCCTCATTACTGGTGGTTGCTATCCATTAATCAAGAAAGAGGTAAGGGAACCAGCCAAGGCCCTTAAAAGGGTTCCCTATTTCTGGCCAAGATTCCAGGACGATATGGACAAGGATTCCCTTGCCCTGGCTGTTGAAAGGAGCTTACAATACCTGAACCGGCTGGAGGACCGTACAGTTCTTACCTATGGGCCTGATAAATTCCCCGTCGAACATGTGCGGAGTTCTTTAAGGACCTTTTTGCTGATGATCAAGCAGAATTCAGATGTCAACG
>JAECRW010000177.1 GCA_016294985.1 Candidatus Sifarchaeum marinoarchaea
GCATCTTACTTTCTTCTAAGTCCCCACCAAATAACTGGAAGGGATACCTTGAAAAAATGGCTCAAACACAAGGGGCTCCACACATAGGACATATCTTAGAATGCAACTCTCGGATTAACTGTTGTATTTTACGTTCAAGGTCCTCTTTTTCTTGCACTCAACCTCATATAGAGTAGGCCAATAGCAATCAGGACAAATTAACAACTCCATAAGTTTAGGGGGGCGATCAAACGTCGTAATGATGAGTGACCGTAAATTCTCTGTATTGTACAACCGTTCGCAAAAATCACAGTTTATAACCAGGCTCCTTTCATATTCAATGAATTTCTTTTGTAATCTGAATAAAAAAATTTGAGTCTTTAAAACTCAACAATCTAACTTCTCTCGTTCATAACGCCTTTGGGCACTGTATCTGGGCTTTAACCGATGTTCTAAGAAGCGTTCAAACCTCTTTCTTTCAGCCGTATCACTATTTGGTAATGCTAACACTTGAAAGTAACAATGTGAACCGAGAAATTTCCGCCTTTGTTTTCTATCTCGAAATTCAAATCCTAACTGAAGACCAGATTGGTAATCTCGTATCATATGAGTTGCTAAAACTGTATTTTGAGAATTTTGTCCCCTATGAAACTCTAAACGTTCTTTTAACCCCTTACCTCCTCTTTTTCCAGCTTGCCCGACTTTAAGACAAACTTTTTTATCGGCTTTTTCGAACCATAAGACATAGACTCCTTCCTTTTTTGGAACGCGATGCAATTCATTCATCGGAATTTTAGAACCTTTAAGTAAACTTTTAAGTAAATTTTCTTTCTCTTTTCTTAAATCGAAGTCTAATTGGAGGCTTGTTACATTTGGATAAGCAACTTTAGTCTCTCTTACAAATTCTCTACTCATCTCAAAATACATGAATAAAATTACCCGATCTCCCTGTAATTTTGTTCGCAATCGCAACTCTTCCCCTGATTTTAAGTGTCTACGTACGATTTCTGCAAGGGCATTGAGATGTGCCGCGTTACCTTTTAAAATTCCACTTTCGTTAATCAAAATTGTAAAATTCCATGAAGATCTTTCACCAATTTCTTTAATATAGGTCACATTAAATTCCTTTGGTCTATTATCCACACGCAAATCGTTTAGCAACCCATCTATTTGATTCTCAGGGAAATGATTCTTCCAAAAAGAGTCATAAATACTTGGCATAATTCCCTACTTCTGTATTACAGTACTATTATATTTTTCTCATAAATCTAATTACTCAATATAGAAAAAAAATAGTGTTTAGAATCTACGCTAAACTCCAAGGTGAAAATAAGCGATTTAAGTGAATTTAAGCAACGGGATGTGGACTATAATTTGATTGTCTTGTTTTTAATGTACTAACGCGTCAATTACATCTCTATTGATAGGTTGTGCCAAACGCTTATATTCGCCGATGAAAATCCACTTTCTTCTTTCATCTAAAGAATCGTATTCATAAAGAAATTCGTGTTCACCATAAACGTCAATCTCTTTATTATATTTTACAACAGGCCGATATTCGACCCTAAAGCCCCACGAGCGAACCAATGCCCTTACAAGGTCTTCAAATTCATACCACGTGAGTGACAAAATGAACCCTTCGCGTTCTTTCTGCGTCCAATTATATTTTATTTCCGTTTTCTCATATTTAATACGATTGTGAACCTAAATTCCTTAAATTTCTTCTAACAGCTCCAAACTCTCAAAATAGAGATTTAATGACTTCTTCCAATATCACTTTTTGGTAAGAATTAATTCAATACTAACGATGGATTAACTTACGCTTAATTGATAAATTTGCTATAACTATAGCATTTGATATAGTTGTAACATAAACCTTATCTGATTATTGATCCATATATATACAAAAAACATATAAAATCCATTTTCCTTTATCTTAGTAACGAGTAAAAAAACATAAAATTAATCTTAAAGGAGGATTGATCTGAATGGATAATATAAATACTCCAAAAGTGAAAAGACAGATAACGCAATGCGATGTGTGTCAAAAAGAGGATATTATATGTTATAGAAGAGAAGTTAACCCTTTAAGCTGGGAAATCCTTGCATCGTTTCTGTTAGAAAACGAACCAGATTCGCCCCACGAATATATCTGCAAGGATTGTTTAAATAATGATATTGAAATATGCGACTTTTGTAATTTTTCTTTTAAGCCAACAGATCTACGTCCTACGATAATTACTGATTTTGATACTAGTGAACCACTTGAACTAAAAATCTGTTATGATTGTTATTCTATTATTTTCCAATTAAATGATTTTTACACTTTAAAAAAAGATATGCTTTCAAACTTATAAAAAACAAGTTTTTTCGAGTGTTGTAAATAGATATGAGGAGGATATTAGCTATGCAGATTTATGATTTGAATTTACTGGCGGATACAGTAGACTGGCGAACGTTGTTATCCAGACTCAGCCAGGAAGACTTGGCTGAATTCCGCAATGTGCTCCTACCTTGGCCGTTTTCCGATTCTCGCAAACCTCATAAATTTGCTGTACCCAGATCGAAAAAAAAGCGCAGGAAGGGAAAAACCTGGCTTCATGAGGTAAAGGATCGCATGGATCTTATAAATGCTTGGATGAAAAGACCGAAACCAGAAATCATTGAGGAGATTTGCGAATGGAAATTCACACCGTCTCAGCTCAAGGTAGCAATTTTATTGGTGATTCTAGGAAGTAATGGTAGGAAGGATAAAGTCTCAAAAAAAGTTCTTCAGGACAGGGTTGATGAGTTACAGCTTCCCAAATCTGGGACGAATATACCTGACCTCATTTATACGCTTACAGCGTGGTCTTATGTCCCACCGTCTGAACTGCTAACCCCCTTACTGGAGAAAACCTCGGAAAGTATACGTCAAAAATCGTTTGGTGACGCAGACGAAATAAACAAACTCAAGGTTAAGAACCTCTTAGATAGGATTGGTATCCCAGACACCATTGCAAGTAAACCTTTCGCATGTAAGAGATTTAAGGTCTTTGCATTTTTACTTGAGAATATATTTATCAAGGAAGACTACAACGCTCTCATCGCCAATCATGAGGTCTATCCGAGACTAAAAGAGGATCGAAGAAGCAAGATTCAGTTCGCAAAGAATCTCGCACTATATACAAATTACGCGCTAACCGATCTCATCGCTCACGCTTTTGAAAAAGAAAAACTTACACAGCAATGGATAAAATACCTTCGATTGGCCAAAAAAGGTGAACATCCCTTCCCGCCCATCAAACGTGCGGGCAAACCGCTAAACCTCCAACTTGTTCAGGAAATTTTATCTGACATCATTGATTACGACTACTAATTCTTTATCACCTTTTTTTGGCTAAATGTTCATTTCACATATAGGTAAGCACATCGGTCTGTCTCTTCAAGTCACGTTCCATGCTTCCAATTAACATCCGTGCTGTATTGAATGAAGCAATAAGATGTGCTGG
>JAECRW010000178.1 GCA_016294985.1 Candidatus Sifarchaeum marinoarchaea
TACAGTAAGCGAGATTCCACTTGCTCTTATGAGCGAGATTATCCTTCTCAACGGAGTTGTTTCACTTTTTGCTGCCTATTACTTTAGAAAATTTGGATTTCTAGCTCCAGTTGGCATACACTTTTGGGCAGATGTGATATGGCATGTTATTTTTGGATTAATTTAAGATACACAAAACTTAAGATACACAAAACGTTATACGCAATTCATCAAGACTAAAATTAAAGCCATCATACTCATAGCAATAGTAATTTTATTTCTGTTAGTTTGGGCTCCTTGGATTACAAATGATTACGCTATTAATAAAGTAGTTGAGAAATTGGGCGGTTCAGAAACTCGATTTAATTATCTTGGTCAGGATATGGCTGTAAAAGATATTCCAAAAAAAGTAGTTTGGTTCCCTTTTATGAGAGCTGTGTATTTTCCTGGAGAGGCTGTCTGGTTTGTAAGTTTTTATGGTAATGTTTCCTCAAATTCTCTATCAAGAAAAGCAAATTTATGTCCTACTTTTTTCATTGAAACAGATGATGCAGGGGGGTGTACATTTGACTAAAACTATGTCTATTAGTTCAACTCCCATCCGACATCCTATTTCCAATTTTCAAAAAATTGAGCTAATCATCAATTTGACCGCAAAAACTAAAGAATTGAAAAGTCACGCCGAGGGTGGGTGTTAAATCTAGGGTAGAAAATTATCGGCTCAAATTCTTAACAGGAAATAGCTGAGCTTAGGTGAAACTTCACTGGTAACTCAAACACACGCTCATTCATATTACATGAGTGAATAAGCCATTCATATTATATGAATACATGAACTTTTGCAATCCGATAATAAAGAGAGAATCTACTGACGAGAGAAATTTCGTTAAAAAAGCAGTTAATTGGGGTTCTGTTCTAAGTGGAAATACATACACCTACGAACCTGTAAGCGTATGGCCACCGCGAACTTGGACTTCACCGTATCATGTGGGAACCTCGCGAGTTCATCAGTTCCCTTCCACTCCGTCCCTGTCAGGGCGAACCCACCCGCACCGCATCCACTTGAAATGAACTGGTACGGGGAAAGTCCCTCCATCTTTAGTGTGCGGTAGTGGTCCATCCGCAATTTCATGGCGGCGCTCCCTTCGGGTCTTTATCCGTCACCCACATCCGGAGCCGGTAATGCTACACCCTCTTCAGAGTCCTGTACAGGTATATTAAAGCACTTATTTCCTTACTGTTAATAGGGCTTAAATCCATAGTGAGACTTGGGTGTAAGTGAAACGTACTGGTGTCGAGATACTTAGATCTTTACCTTAGGACCTTAGTACTACTCATGTACACTCCTTTTTCGAGGTGTGTTGAAACAACGTTCAACGAGGTAAAGTGCACAAAGCGCCCAAATTGTGTGATTTAGTTACATTTAATTATTCTTTTAGGTACTTTTTCCCATATTATTATGAAGGCGTTAAGGCAAATTGGAAAACGAAATCTCAATCTCAACAAGAAGGCTATTGATACAGCGACAGAAATCAAAACAATGGACTCAAAAAGTGCTAAATGGATTGCTTCTGATGCACTCAGGGAGCTAACAAGTGAAAAGGTTCAAAAAAGGTTAAGTAAGAAGCTATAACATCTATTGCTCACTAAACCATTCTTATAAGAATTCTGTGATGTTATGAAACCCATTATTCCAGATCAATTCAAAGAACGTTATGGGAAACTAGTTGATGATCAAGATGCCTTTTTTTCCAGTCTTCTACAACAACTTCCTAAATCATTTCGCATCAACCCTCTGAAAGCCTCACCAAAGACTATCGAAAAAAGATTCAAGGATTACGGAATAGTACTCAAACAAGTACCCTGGTATTCAGATGCATTCGTTTCCAAAAATTATGCCATTGGAAACACTTTGGAGAACTTCCTAGGGTATATTTACATACAAGAACTAACTTCAATGCTGCCTCCTCTGATACTTAAAACGGAACTTCAGAATGCAGAATTTGTTCTTGACGGTTGTGCAGCTCCAGGATCGAAAACTACTCAACTTGCAGCTTTTATGGAAAATCGTGGTACAATCATAGCTAACGATATCAACTATAATCGAATTCGCGCTCTGAAATTCAATATTGAAAAAACTGGTACGTTGAACGCTATCATTACGAATCTAGATTTGCGGTTTTTTCCGAAGAGGGAAGGAGGGTTCGACGTAATTTTGGTAGATGTGCCCTGCTCTTCAGAAGGAACCATTAGAAAAAATCCTACTATGCTTTTAAAATGGTTAAACCAAAAAAAGCGAATTCCTGGTTATGCAAATCTTCAGCAACAGTTCATCGTGAAAGCGTTTGATCTATTGAAACCAGGTGGATGCCTCGTCTATTCTACCTGCACAATTGCCCCAGAAGAAAATGAAGGAGTAGTTAATTGGCTATTAGAGAGGCGTCCTGCCAAATTAGATCAAATTAATATTCCAGAGATGAAACTTACTCCTGGAATTCTTGAGTGGAATGGTGAAGAATACAACCCAGAAATTAGAAAAACATCGCGAATCTGGCCGCATCATAACGATACAGATGGATTTTTCCTTGCAAAGGTGAGAAAATGATCACTAAATGTTCTCCTCAGGATCAAAGTCTGGTGCTGGATTACTTTAAAGAACGATTTGGAATTGAAAGACATTTGTTTAAAGATTTTAGTTTTTATGGTGCATCGAAAGGAAGGATCTTTCTCGGTCCTAAGTCTCTTATTGATAAACCAAAACCAGTCACAGCAGGCATCCTCATCGCTAGAATAAGCCGCTTTATCAAGCCAACCACCAACTTTTTTCAGCTTTATGGGAAGTTTGTCAAAAAAAACTCAGTATCACTGACTAGGGAAAATGCGACTCGCTTTATTCGGGGTGAAGACTTGGAACTATCAGCAGATAAAACCAGCAATGCATCAGATGGTTATGTATTGGTCACCTATCTTGATTTCCCCCTCGGCTGCAGTCTACTGAAAGGAAATCGTGTCAAAAATATGATCCCCAGGCCAAAACTGTTGGATTTAGAGTTTTTATGAGGTTTCAAGATCAAAGAAATTTTATTAAATGAAAAAACAACTGAGAGATTATGTCATTCCCAAATTTCAAAAACAAACATGAAGAAGAATCTCTGATCACACCTCAAGAATTATTGAAATATAAGAAGAAATTCGGAAACTATCCCGAATTCAATCCACCTAAAGGCGTCATATTTTGCTATAGCAAACGCTTACTTAATTATGTAATTAAAAATCATAGAATAAGGAAAGTCAAGGGATTTTATGGCGAAACCTATTTGTTAGAAGAAACTAAAGACCAGATTGCACTTATTGGAAAATTTGGAATTGGTGCTCCTGCAGTAGTATTATTGATGGAAGAACTTATTGCATTTGGTGTTAGGAAATTCTTGTCAATTGGTGAAACAGGATCGTTGCGAAAAGATCTTAAAGTAGGCAGTATT
>JAECRW010000179.1 GCA_016294985.1 Candidatus Sifarchaeum marinoarchaea
TGGTATTAAGTGGTTCTACCGAAGTGGTTGGGACTAGGGTATGCATCCCAACGTTCTTATAGCCCGATACGGGTAGTCCCAACAACATGTTGTTGAAACTGAGTCTAGTCAAGACTTGCGTCAGTACCACCATCCCAAGCCCCGTCCCTTCAGGGTGGGGTTCTTGACAGTTGTCATTCCTTTCTAATTGCTTAAGGAGAACCCATCCTTCTAAATGGGGTTCTCGACGTACTAATAGACTTTATCTTCGAGTAAATAATTGTCAGGGCGATTTATATTGCAAGAGAGACACCAGTGTATAACTGAAAACTTAGTAGAACTTTCGACAAAAATGGAGGCTATATGAAAAAAAACGACATAAACTCAAAAAATGTGAATACGGTAAACAGTACCTGCATAGTAACAAAATCAATATATTACTCCTTGAATGGGTTTCATACACATCTCTTACAATAATTATAGTTAAATGGAATGCTGAAGGGATAGATATGTACTATCCAGAGCTATGTAAAGAATTAAAAAAGTTCATAAGAGGAGATATGTCCCTTTCTGCCATTAAGGATTGTTTTTATAGGTACTGGAGAAGAATACAGAAAAATGGTATAGAAAACGAAGACAACATAGCAAAGGTTGAGATATTGCAGATTGCTGTGGAAGCTTATGGCTCTGGACACTATTTAGAAGAAGATTTATGGGACACTATTCACGAGTACACTTCGGTTGTAGATCATTACCAACATACAAATAAAAATCAAACAAAAAGCCATAGATAAGGAAAAAAAGCGTTGTTTACAAACCTAGTCCACGTTTTGCTTTCTTGTACATGCGATCAGGGTTATTATAGAATCCACGGATAGTATTTGCCACATCTTGATAATATCGAATTCCTTTTTTCAGCATATACCCCAAAATCGTTTTTCGCTTATCAATTTCATGCCAAATATCATCTAAAGTCATACCAGAGTGTTCTGCAATTTGTTCGAGCTTTACTGATCTCCCCATATAATCAAATGTATCATCCTTTGCGCTCCATGTATACACACGATTGGTCAAGAGTTCATTCGTTACTGCATCCATGCCCACCATCTCGGCTATCTCAATGCTGCGCCTGATATGAACTCCGCCATAACGCACTTTTCTTAGCACAACCACGGTGTCAAGTGAGGTAAGCATTGTTCGGGGGATATTCATGGGTTTTGATTCGAGTCTATGAATTACTGAGGATACTGCATCGCCATGGATGGTTGCCATACCTAGGTGTCCTGTAGCCATCGCCTGGAAGAGAAAATATGCTTCTTCGCCCCTGATCTCACCTACAATGATATAATCTGGTCTTTGCCTAAGAGATGCTTTTAAAAGATCAAATAATGTTACTGATCCTCTTTTTCTCCCTTCTTCTTCAACTCCTAAACCCGTACGGGCTATACTGGAAATTACGTTCTCATGAGGAATATTCAATTCGGCAGTGTCCTCTATCGTCACGATTTTTAAGCCAGATCGAATAAACATTGACAGGGTATTTAATAACGTCGTTTTACCAGAAGCAATACCGCCCGCGATGAGTGCAGAATGCCTATTCTCGATTATATACCAAAGATATGCTGCCATTTCCGTGTTTAGTGTATTGAATTGAAGTAAGTCCGTAATTGTTAAAGGATCAGCTCGAAACTTTCTAATAGTAAAAGTTGAGCCCCTTTGTGTAACTTCTTTTCCGTAAGTTAGCTGGACTCTTGAACCATCAGGAAGGCTAGCATCGAGTATGGGATTTGCAATGGAAATATGGCGACCAGATCGTTGGGCGATTTTGACGATTGTGCCGTTAAGTTCCTCCTCATTACGAAAAATTAAGTTAGTAGGAATAGATTCATACTTGCGATGCCAAATGTAGATAGGGATTCCAACACCGTCGCAGGATATGTCTTCAATGGTTTGATCTCGAAGAAGCGGTTCAAGTCGTCCGAACCCTATAAAGTCTCTGGAGGTATAATAAAAGACTTTGTCAAAGCTTTCATCCTTATCTAGCGTGATTTTTTCTTTTTTCCAAATATCCTCAATTTTTCCTCGAAGATACTCATATTTTTCTTCATCTTCCTGCAACGATCCGAAAACGACATCGATATTTTCAATCAATTTCTGTCTGATTTGTTCAACAACCGTGCTCTCTTTTTTCTTCAATGGCACTTCAATAACGTGATACATTGTCCGGCGAGTTTTCGGATCGGTTTTAATTTGTGCGTAAGCAAAAGGAGGAATGAGTGGATAACTTTCTTCCAAAATAGGTACTTTTAATTCTTCTTCTAAAGTTTCTTCTTTTTCTTTAAGTTTTTCTTCCTTAATCTCATTTGGAATGGTCATAGAAATCCACCGCTGTAAATTTAAAAATATTTATTCAAACTCATTTGTTCCCTGATTTGAGATGGTCTACCTATATAATGATGATAATTTAATAAAAAGATCTTCTTTTTACTTTGTCAGTAATAATAACATAAAACTTGTGGTAAATGTATCCCGTTCTGCTTGTTATGTCATCATTTCACTTCTTCTACTTTTGAGATAGATTCACTAAAAATAACTTGCGGTAAGCTATTAATACTTTCAAGGATCATATCAGGTCCAGCTTTTTTAAGAATCTCTAATGAGACCCTACTTGATAATAACGCAATCGTTTTTAGACCCATTGCTTTTCCGGAATGGATATCGGTAATATAATCTCCTACCATTATTGCTTGCGAGGGTGAGATATTTAATTCCGTGAGGATATATTTAATCTGATTTTCTTTTGAAACTAACGTACCGAACTTAACATCTTCCGCTTTTTGAGCGGTTATAACCTCAAATAATTGATCTAATTTGTGGCTTTTCATCTCATTCGCGAGTTCAGTAATGCTTGAAATTCGTCCCGTGGCAAGTGCAAGCAAGAAACCAGCCTTTTTTAATTGGATGAGAACTTCTTTAGCCCCCGGTATTATAGTATCATCAGGAGACGTGTATTTTGAATAGGCGCTTAAAAATGATTTCATAAACTGTTGACGACGCGAAGGATCTATATAATTCATCAGAGTATCTTGTTCAATATTGTACATGAACTCTTCCCACGATAGATTTGGAAGGTTAAACTTGGTTAATGTATCTATCCAGACGGCATAAAATCTCTTATGAAGAGGCAAGATTGTCCCATCGAGATCGAAAATGATTAATTTAATTGCTGAAAAATCGATATTCTTTGCGGATTCCATAAGTCTCACTAGCAGTTTACTTTTTTAAGCAAGCAGAACATGTATTAAGG
This sequence comes from Candidatus Sifarchaeum marinoarchaea, assembly GCA_016294985.1. GTDB lineage: Archaea > Asgardarchaeota > Sifarchaeia > Borrarchaeales > Borrarchaeaceae > Borrarchaeum > Borrarchaeum marinoarchaea. The sequence goes on from JAECRW010000179.1 coordinate 3,287, forward strand.
TTATCAATTTTATTAAACTTATACTGAATGAGTACAAGAATGTATTACAAATTGTTTGTACGAAGTGTGGAACAGTTCCCTTATTCGCACAGGCTGAAACCAGCAGCCCCTATCGACTAGCTTTCGGATGAAACCATCGCCGATTACTTT
>JAECRW010000180.1 GCA_016294985.1 Candidatus Sifarchaeum marinoarchaea
GAGAGTTTAGATAAAATTTTTAAAAACTGCTGGATGTTCCCCTATTTACTTAAAGTGCTTTAAACCCAATTCTTTAAAGACTCAAGTTCCACTAGTTAGAACATTCTAGCAATACTATTAACAGGAAAAATACAAAATGTCTGAATCTAACCCGAGGCATTGGGATGGAATTAAAGAAATACGATAAATATGTGCTTTTACTTATCGTAATTAGCGCGGCAGTCAGTCTTATAGCACATTTTTACGACTATGCCTTTTATAAGGGCGATTTTATCGTTAATGGCTGGAGTCGGACTTACGACGTTCCCGAACATTTAATTTATACCATTGAAATGTTAAGAGGAGGCTGGCCTTTTCAAAATCCAATGATTGCTGGTTTCTCTACCAATTACCCCATAGGTCTCCCCCTATTGATGGCAATCTTTGTAAGAATAACAGGTGCGCCGGTTCTTCAGGTCTTTAGATTCTTTTCTATTGCTCTAATTAGCTTTGTAGGATTAACTAGCTACATCATGGTTTCTTCACTCTTCAATAATAAAAGAATCGGGTTCTATACTACGTTCTTCGTTCTCTTTTCTGGTGGCTACGGATGGCTTACCGTCTTGTTCCCCTTCCTGGGTTTGCCTAGAAGTATCGACTTCTTTCCCTACTACTACTGTATGATCGATACCTTCTTTTTCTACGGCATATTATTTAGCGTTAACCTCTTTAGGCCTTTATCGCGAACTCTTGGAATCGGGCTCTTCTATTTCTACTTTTATTTCCTCAACTCATTTCTAAAATCAAATAAAAGCAAATATCTAGTTTTCAATGGGATCGTATTAGGTGTATTGATTAATACCTCGCCCGGCATGGCGATTGAAATCCTTGCTTTGTCAATAATGGCTTTGTTATACTTTAAAAAATCTCTAAACAATATTCTACAGTATTTCCTGATACATTTTCTTATCTTACCTGTGTTTGCAATTCAATTATTGCTTGAATCCGTTTCTGGTACGTTAACCGGCAGCATGATAGTAAATCCTGGTAGATATCTCCCTCCTATCTTTTATGCGTCGCTGTTTGGCATTGCTTTCATATTTATGATCATCGGCATATTATTTTATCCGATGAAAGACAAAAAGACTAGAAATTTCTTATATCTGTGGCTTATTATTGCTTTATTCTTGGCTAATGTCGGTTTAATAGCCATGAGAGTTCAATCAACTATTTCTGTCCTATTGTTAGCTAACAACCACATCTTTTCTTTACTGCTCAACGTCCCCTTCTATATATTTGCAAGTTTAGGGTTAATTAAAATTCTTGATTTCAAGCCAAATAGGTGGTCAACTCCTTGGCACTTTTTTAGACGTTATGGAGTTCCTCTTTTGATAATTGCTTGTTCTTTATCTGTTCTTCGAATGGTTTATGTCAATGGCTATGCAGTAAATGATCTGCCAACTGCCCAAACCGTCTATACTGCACAAGAACAGGAGTATACTGCCCTCATCTGGGTGCGTGAAAACACTGAACTAGATGCTGTGTTCTTAACCTATCATTATACAGATCTAGAGGCAACGATGGTTGCTGAAGAACCTATCAGGATCGGTAGAGGACATTCATGGGTCGCTGATATCGGACAAAGAAGAGTTCTTTTGAACAGGCAAGGACATTTCCTCATAAGAGGAATCGATTATAGAGAATTCGTTCGAATTGGATCTGATATCGATCTCATGTATACAACAAATGATCTTCCTAATACCACACAAGTGATCAAATCCTATCCCATCTCCTATATCTACGTTGGACCAGATGAACTGCAACAATATGGAGCTGCTGTGGACAAATTTGAAAATCAGGATTATTTTGAACGTGTGTATTTCAATGATTTAGTGAAAATTTATAGGTTAATTCAATAGAACTTGACATATCAGAGGCAAAGCCCATCGAGCGCTAAAACTTGACTCAAAATGGCACTAGATAGCTCATCGACAGATTATCTGTATTCTGCGACAAAACGGTTATCTTATTAGTTATATTCACACAAAGTCCCTTGCATTAGCTGAGGTTGGAACAATCCCTCGTCGCATATTATCGATAATCACTTGCAGAGCATTTTCTCTTATAGATACATATAAAAAGCCGTAAGGGCAATATTTATAATTGCTTCGTATCTCAGTCATTACCCTCAATATCACTACTGAGATAAGAGTTCGATTTATGAGCTCGAAGGTTCGCGGGTTCGCGTTCCAGATGCCTACCGAACTCGGGCAGTTGAAGCGACGACTCCCGGACTCGGGCAGAACCTCGGGTGATCATAGGCCTTCCACATGCTCACAGTTAACCTGTACCGTAGATTTCGGGAAACCCATGATCTCACCGCGACTAATTATGCGGAGAGGCAGTATTTTTATACGAAGCACTAGTAGCCGCCGCATTAAGATGTGTCCGGGAGTAACTGAATTACTTACTAGCTTATTTTATTCCCTTGGAGAACTTAATGATGACACTCCTTTGTGGAGAGGCAGAGGAGATTGCTTTCGTGAGAATGTGGTCGTAGAAGAGCTTAGTGGTTTGGTTATAATCAAACGCTTAATGTTGAGTCTCGCAAAATGAGCAGACTTCACTTGTGGCTCCGATACCGGTTGATCCTGCCGGACCCGACCGCTATTGGGATGGGATTAAGCCATGCAAGTCGCGCGTCCTTAGCTATGATAGGAAGCGGCGAAAAGCTCCGTAACGTGTAGTTAACCTACCCTCAGGACAGGCATACCCTCGGGAAACTGAGACTAATTCCTGATAGATGATTAGGCCTGGAATGGTTTTTCATCTAAAAGTATCGTCTCATGCGATGATACTGCCTAAGGATGGGACTGCATCTGATTAGGTAGATGGTGGGGTAAAGGCCCACCATGCCGATAATCAGTACGGGCTGTGAGAGCAGTAGCCCGGAGATGGAAACTGAGACAAGGTTCCAGGGCCTACGGGCCGCAGCAGGCGCGAAACCTCCGCAATACACGCAAGTGTGACGGGGCCATCCCAAGTGCCATCCGATAAGGGTGGCTTTTTCCCAGTGTAAATAGCTGGGCGAATAAGGGGAGGGCAAGGCTGGTGCCAGCCGCCGCGGTAAAACCAGCTCCTCGAGTAGTCGGGAGGATTACTGGGTCTAAAGCGTCCGTAGCCGGCCCTGTAAGTTCCTGGTTAAAACCAGCGGCCTAACCGTTGGCTTGCTGGGGATACTGCAGGGCTTGGGAACGAGAGAGGCCAAGGGTACTAACAGGGTAGGGGTGAAATCCTGTAATCCTGTTGGGACCACCGGTGGCGAAGGCGCTTGGCTGGAACGTGTCCGACGGTGAGGGACGAAAGCCAGGGGAGCGAACCGGATTAGATACCCGGGTAGTC
>JAECRW010000031.1 GCA_016294985.1 Candidatus Sifarchaeum marinoarchaea
CTTATTTAATCACCATTAAGTAGGTTCATTCTTTTTGAAGAATTATAAATCGATATGAACCTTCTATTTGTCTAAACCAACGCTTTTTCCTTTCACCCATCCTCTGTATGAACACGATAGTGATCAATAGCTGGCTCTTCGACACCAATAGTTTTAAGGAAGTCCCGAACTGACTTTTCAACGTCTCTTGCTTGTGTAATATATCGTCCAACTATGATAATATCCGCTCCTTTCTCTAAAGCATCTTTAGTATTTGCAGGACGAATTCCACCAGCAACAGCAACGAGGAACTTACTGTCAATAAACTCTTGTTTGACTTCTTTGATGAGATCCCACCGTGTTTTTCCGCCAGAATCTTCTGTATCAATGCCCCGATGAAATATAAGTACATCAGGAAGATCATCTAGAGATTTGAGATTTTCAAGTATGTTTGTTACATTCATTAAATCAACAATAGCATAGATTCCTAGACGTTTTGCTTCGTAGATAAACTTATTCAAGGTGTCAACTGTAGCGAGACCAGAACAAACAACCGCATCTGCTGTCTCTTCATAGGCCAAGTCCACTTCTACCTTACCAACGTCCAGAGTTTTTAAGTCTGCTATAATAAAAACATCTGGAGCAACTTCTCTCAGTTCACGAATCACTCGAACACCATACTTCTTAATAAGTGGTGTTCCAGCCTCCAGAATAAGGCGGTCACTTTTTGGAGCTAGTCTAATTATCTCTTTTGTTCGACGAATGCTTGGAATATCTAATGCGATTTGGAGGTAAGGAGGTCGCCATAACCTTGGTATTTTGAAGGTTAAAGGATGTTTGGCGCGATCTTTATCATAGATCACTTTTTCAATCGGTGGATAATTTGTTAATGCTCGTTTTAATGCTAATTTTGTAGCTCCATAGTTATAGTTGTAAATTCTCCGGTGATCATTTGCTTCAGGATGTATGAAAATAGATGCTATTATCACGATCTTATCTAAGTCGACATTATCTGGAAAAATACCTTCTTCTACAGCATCTGCAACTGCTTTTGCAACGGCATACTGCGCGGGTCCAAAGATCTTAGCTGCTTGCTCCATATTTTGGACAGTTACTTTCGGGACAATCAGTGTATGGGGTTTTGGAGGTAAGTTAGGGCGGATAACAGCGAGCAGGGGAGTGTGCCCAGCCGAAAGTGTGGTTAACCCTTGCGCAAATGCCTTTCCAACGGGTCCGTCTTTGCTTCCGATAAGGAGATCGACATGCGCTAATTCAGGCTCAGTTCCCAGCAACGCCTCACCGATTAGCATATTTAAAATTTGAATCGCCTCCATAGCTTTGATCTTAATATACCTGCATTTTGAATAGGCAATTAATCCTAGGTTTTCTTAGTTTATAAGGATAACAGCCTCTTAAGTAAAAATGTGAACTGCTTCTCAAAAAGTTGAGGGAGCTTCTGATCAGCTATTTTGTCCAAAAAGAGTTTAGGTTTCTTCTTTTTCTCCTACCTCAATCATCTTGAAAAATTTGGTTAATTCATCCAAACTTCGCGTCATTTGCGACTTCAACTGTTCAGATACCAGTCCAGCTTCCTTCCAAAATTCAATTGCAATAACTTTTCCATCTTCAACAATGATTCGAGGAGTGTATTCCTCTGCAAAAAAGATCCCTTCTGGCATAGTGGTTATACGCTCTAGTTGTCTCTCAACACGTTCTTCTCCCAAAAAACGGACGCTTTTCTCGGAGATCGCATAACAATCATGCCCAATAATCACCAACTCTCTATAATATCCGTCAAGAGTCTCAATTCCGTCAAGTTTTTTCATGACAGACTCTATAGGAACATCTGAAGGAGAAGGGACTACCGATGGAGTTGTAATGGGAACTGATTTCTTTTTATCTACTGTTTCAGTTGGTGTTATTTCAACTCTACTCTCTACGAGAGTTTCAGGAAGTTTTTCTGCTTCTGTTGAACTTTCATGAGACTTTAATGTAGGAGTAGGGACTATGTCTGTAAGTTGCATATATGGGGCGGTGTCTTCTGTGGTTATTTTTTTAGTAGGAGTTTTAGATTTACGTTTAGTGCGTGCAGTTACTTTCTTTTCAGTCTTTTTAACTGTCATAGGTGTAGTAGAGGGTTTGGCACCGCTAATCAATGCTTGAAAATCAGGATCATCCCCCGCTTCCCCTTCATCGATACTGTGAACTTTGAAGCGAAAACCAATATCTTGCCGTAATTCTGTTGCTGCTCGTGCACCTAGGAATTTCCTTCGTATACGCGCATTAGCACCTTTATATATCCATATGTCTTTTCCAGATTCATCAACGATGAGATAGACGTCTTCGCTGCCAAGTTGATTTGGCTTCCAAGGCACTTCATTATATTCTCCTTCGTCTGTAATTATAAATAAACGCACTTTACGCATCTTAGTCAGCCTTTATCTCTATTAAGTCCGAATTATTGCTAAGGAAAGTAAGGGAGAATTTTCACTATTCAAACTTACTCCAAAGACAAGAGTTATTATAACACCTTTCAATATTAAATTTTTGATCAAATATTAAATTTTGTGGTAAATTGATAGGAAGAAAACAGCGTGAAATCGTCGAAATTTGTACCCGTTGCGAAATTTCGAGAAAATCTTCTTCATGCACCAGAAGATGGGTTCATTTCTTTCTTCAATTCACCTTTTTATTCACATAAGAATATGACGGGCATTGATATTTATCCGGGGCATCTAACTTACAGAGATGCACTTAGTCCAGTAAAAGGAACAATCTGTGAGATTAAATCTTTTCGAGGACACTCATCTTTGTCTAGTGCGTCTGAATTAGAATATCTTATTTTGGTGCAGAATGAGGATGACCCAAACATATATACTAAGTTGCTTCACGTAAAGCCTACCGTCCAAAAAGGAGATTATGTTGATGTAGGAGACAAAATAGGGGAGTATATACGAAGTTTTTTCTTTGCACGTTGGACTGATCCACATCTGCATGCTGAATTCAGGCCAAAAAAAGATACTGTGAGGGCGAGAGGGGCATTCAAACTCTATCTTTGTCAGCCAATTAAAGAATATAGAAAATACAAAGAAGTCCCTCTGAAAGCAACGTTAGTTAAATGTACGCCTAATGCCCTATTCCTCGAAGTAAAAGAAAATGCCTTCAGCAAACAAAACCTTACCGGATTAAAAGTCTGCATTGAAAAAATGAAAACCGATACTTTATTTACAGGGATTATTGATGCAGGAATACCACATTTTGGACATGGTGGAATTTTTACTGAAGATGCTTATAAAATCTCTCCAGGGGATATTGTAAAGGTTAATGGTGTTTCAATAGGAAAAATCATTGAGACAGATCCAATCAGCAAATTTGTACGCTTTCGCCCATATTCTTTTCATATACATTGGAAAGATACAACCTTCAAAGGCATTTCTTGTAGGCTCTCTTTAAAAAATAGGTTTATTAAAATTATTTCAACTCCAAAGAATTCATGTCAACATTGTACAGGCGATTCTGGTACTGTCAAATTCATAATATGAGACTTTTTGGCTTGATCTCTTTTTAGAGAAGATTTAATTGTGTAAGTTCGTAATTATATTCTACAAGACTTTCCAAATCTGGACCAATATTACCATTTTTCATTATGAACTACTTCTTTGTAACTTCTCCGTTTTGGCATTTCTGGTGTTTCAGCAGGATGACCAATTGTTATAATGCCAATAGGTCGAATATCTTCTGGAAGGTTGAGAATTTCCTGAACTGGACGTTCTTTAAATGCACCAACCCAAGATGCTCCCAAGCCCATTGAAACTGCCATCAATAGCATATTCTGAGTAGCAGCCCCAGTACTCAAAAAACAATATACATCGCGTCCTCGAGAACCATACCTCTTTTCTGCAAGTTTTGTGTTAGCTGCGACGACTATTAAAACTGGTGCCTCGAATACATGTATTTGGCCTAAAGCTTCTTGAGAAAGGCTATGTTTTGTTGTTTTATCACGGACGATAATAAATTCCCACGATTGTGTGTTGCCCGCCGAAGGTGCAAGCATCCCAGTTTCAATTATTTTTCGTATGTCCTCTTCTGAGACGTCCTCATCTGTGAACTTTCGAATCGTACGTCTAGATTTTATTACTTCTTGGAACTCCAATGATATCACCAAAAGAGCATTATGCAAGTACTCATTTTAAAAAAGTATATTTTTTCTGTAAAAGTCCATGAACCATCTAAAAATCTACAAAACACAATAACATGAACATAAATCGGATATCCAAGATCACCATTTCTCTTGATGAACAACTTCATTGTAACTTCTTCGTCTTGGCATTCGTGGTGTTTCGGCAGAATGACCTAGTGGAATAATGGCCAAAGGGCGAATGCCTACAGGAAGTTCAAGAACTTCTTTCGCCAAAACTTCATTAAATGCACCAACCCAGCAGGTTCCAAGCCCTTTTGATATCGCTATCAGAAGCATATTCTCAATGGCAGCCGCTGTGTCTTGAATACAATATAATTCTTGTCCTCGCGAACCATATCTGGTTGTTGAGCGGCTTATATTTGCACAAACAACTATTACGACTGGTGCCTGAGAGACAAACCTTTGCCCCAAAGCAGCTTCAGCAAGTTTTTGTTTTATTATCCTATCACGGACGACCAAGAATTCCCAAGGTTGGCAATTTCCAGCAGAGGGTGCGAACGTCCCAGCTTCAATAATTTGACGGATAGTTTCTTCTGAGACATCTTCTCCCGTAAATGAGCGAACTGAACGTCGTTTTCTAATCGCTTCTTGAATATCCAAAAACATCACCCACCTTGATATATGCTCAGTCTTCGCTCCACGTAAGTGTGGGCATTTTTCCACCTTTCTCAGTAGAGTGAATGAATAAAATATTCAGTTGGTAATCGCTAGTATTTGTGATAGTATGTGCGCCATCGGGACCTTTTGGGCAATAGAAACCCATTTCAGGATGCAATTCTGTTTTATTTCCTTTTGCATCTTCTAGGGTGCCGGCTCCTGATAATACATATTGGAACTCTTCATAATCATGATGATGGCTTTCAATCTTAGCTCCAGGCTCCAAAAACAAATACCCGATTACTAGATTTTCTGTCGCGAGTGGGGTATTTTCACCACATAAAGCTTTCAAAGTCAATCCTTCTATACCGACATCCAGAGAGGATGCATCTTTAAGTTCAGTTATTTTTAGACCTTTTATCTTACTTTTCGAACCTTTAACCTTCTTCTTTGGAGACATATATTGCACCTCATTTCGAAGCATTTTGGAGATTCATGCATGATACAACAGATATATAATAAGTTCTATTTATTTCGAAAGGATAGTGTCAGCAAACCTTTTTTATACTAAATGCTTGTCTCAGATGCTGACATAAATGCAATAGCATGCCAAATTGGATATAAGATTTTGAGGTATAGTATAGTCTCAACTTCGTATTTACTAAACATGGGAGTCAGGATCAATGCTTTTTCAAACTGTTTCGGAGCGATTAATAGAAGCCGCTATCTATATACTGATTGTCTGGGTGTTCATCTATGTTGCTTACAAAGTTTTTAATTTGAAAAATAAAGGCGTTGAACTCGGACCATTTATTGTAATTTATAAGACTACGAGATTAGCTATCATCGAAAAATTGGCTAAAAAGTATCCATGGGCGTGGAAAATTGCTTTTTCAGCAGGAATAGTTATTGGATTTGTCGGTATGGCCCAAATCTTCATACTACTCCTACAAAACCTCATTAATTTTTTCGTTGCACCACTCCAGGCAAGCCCAGTCTTACCTCTCCTTCCGGGCATTACAATATCAGGTGAATCACTTCCGTTTATCATTTTTGGGCTCGCAGTAGTTCTTTTAACACACGAGATATCCCATGGTATTGCTGCGCGTATTGAAGGTGTAAGATTAAAATCAGCGGGATTATTATTACTTGCCATTCTTCCTGGGGCTTTTGTGGAACCTGAGGAAGAAGATATCAAAAAAGTGTCACCAACTTCAAGACTACGGATTTTTGGTGCAGGGTCATTTTCAAATATTGTTACTGCATTGCTAGTCCTTTTACTTCTAACAAATTTTGCACTCGTGATTGCGCCATTTTTTGGACCATCAAATGGTGTGCTAGTAACAGAAGTGGTTCCAGGAGGACCTTCAGATGGTATCCTAGAACGAGGTAATATCATCTATTCGATTAACGGCATGCCAACTCAAAATGTGCAGGCACTTTCTGAAATTCTCTCAACAGTACAGGCATATGAGACTATTGAGCTTGAAACCGATGAAGGAATAATCCAATTTAAAACAGGTGCACGACCAGACGATTCAACCAAAGGCTACCTTGGCGTTTTCACTTTTAATCATTATCCGTCACGCATCTCGTTCCTAGGCAAATTCTTCCCGGTTCAACTGTTTACTCTCTTTCAATGGACCTTTTTACTCACTTTAAATATTGGTTTGTTAAATTTGCTGCCCATTCTTTTCCTAGATGGGGACAGAATGTTAACAGAGGTTGTCAACTACATTAGTCAACGATATAACTCAGAAATAGTTGGTAAAGTGGTTCTAAATGGTATCAGGGCCTTCGCTTTATTGGTACTTCTTCTGAACATTATTTTGACTTTTCTTAACATGGGACTTGTAGCGATCTAATAATTCTAGCAGCCTGAACATTGAGTGTGGAAATACTTGCAGAGATGTAGTTGTGGCAAAAGGGCTGTATATTTTCAAAAACACTCAGGACAGAAGCTATGTAAAGGTTGTTTCATTGATTCGCTAGAAAAAAAGGTTCGTCGCACTATTTCAAAACATAAGATGTTTCAACGAAACAATCGAATTGCTTATGCCTTAAGTGGTGGAAAAGACAGCGTCGCTTTATTGCACATACTGCAAAAGATAGAAAGGCAATTTCAAAATACTGAAATGATCGCAGTGACGATTGACGAGGGAGTTGCAAATTATAGAGAGGACGCTATCGCCATTGCTAAAGAAAATACCAAACAATTAGGTATTGAACATGAGATTAACTCCTTCAGAGATATCTATGGAGCATCTTTGGATCAGATCATTGAAACGGCGGACATGCAGTCTGGAAAAAGACTGGTGGCATGCACTTATTGCGGAGTTCTACGTAGAAAAGCACTCAACATCGTCGCACGCAATTTAAATGCAGATGTGATCGTAACTGCACACAATCTTGATGATATAGCTCAAACAATTCTCATTAACCTAATCCGAGGAGATGTTTGGCGATTAGGGCGAGATTTAAGTTCATCTAAAGTGATTGATTCTCGCATGATTCCACGGGTAAAGCCAGCACGCGAAATTCCTGAAAAAGAATTAACGCTTTACGCATACTACAGAGGACTTAATTATCATGGAGGTTCCTGCCCTTACTCAGTGGAAGCCTTACGTGGAGACATACGAAATTTCCTTACCTTAATGGAGGCAAAAAGACCTAGTTCACTTCTATCGCTTCTTAGGGCTTCAGAAAAAATTAGTAAGACACTCCAACTTCAATCAAGCCAGCCAATTAATCTTGGCTCATGTGAATACTGTAATGAACCAACTCAAAGGCAATTATGCAAAGCATGTGAATTACTAGGTAATCTCAATCTTCTTGGTGAAAACGAACCCCTATAAAAAATACATGGCGCCGGGGGAGGGATTTGAACCCTCGAGACCCCAAGGGTCACAGACTTAGCAGGCCTGCTCCCTACCAGGCTAGGATACCCCGGCATAAGAGTGCGACAGTGCCCCCAGTGGTGGATACCACCTACCTTTGCGGCTTTTTGAAACCCGATCTCGACCCTGTGATCCCTTAAGCACTGAACGTCGAGGCTTAGGTTGCTCCCTTCCGGGCCTGGCCAGGTTCACCTCATTAAGAAGATAGCATCCTTCCTCCAAAGAATGTACCATCACCGCCAACCCCAAGGGGCAAGGCTTCACTGTCGTGGAATCAAGGCCTACAAAGGCAAGAAAGTATTGCCCAATAGGTTACTGCTCCCTGCTAAGGCCCATTGCAGGTTACAGGGCAGGGCCAGCTCCCCGAGCCTACCACTGTCGCAGGAAATACTATACATAATTACGTTTAAAAACGTTTGCACCTTCATATTTTTGTAGCAACACCTGCTAAGGCTAATTTATCAGTAAATTGCAAGAAAGCAAGCATATTTTAATATGATCGCTCATTTATAGAAGAATCTACGCTTTGCACAATTTCGTATAAATTATATGATAATCAGACCTAAGTATTTTCTAGCCTCGTGATAAATGGAGGTGATTGAATACAAACTGAGCATTGCTTAATGATTTTTACTGCATCAAACAAAGAAGAAGTGGAAAAAATTGGTCAAAAATTAGTTGAAAAGAAAATGGCAGCCTGTGTAAACGTATTTGACATCGCATCGATTTACTGGTGGGAAGGCAAGATAGATCAAGATGCAGAAGCACTTGGAATTATCAAAACAAGGAGAGATTTGATAGAAAAAATAGTTGAAGAAATTAAAGTGAACCATTCTTATGAGTGCCCTGAAGTCATTGCGATTCCTATCATCGCCGGAAGCAAAGAATACCTAGATTGGATAGATGAAAGCGTGCAAAAATAGTAAAACAAGCCAATTATTTGCCTTTTTGAACTCTTCGTCGAACCACAGGATCAGAATCTATAATTTTTTTGAATACTTCTTCAAAGATTTCATCCTTTCGAAGCATGCGCTTTAGATAAGTTCCAGTTCGTCCAATTTCATCACGTCTTAATAAGATCTTGACGCGCTCTTCAACAATATTCATGCTAACTCCAATAAGCCTAGCTGCTTCACTCTCACGCTCGAATATCGGCCATTCAAAATGTCCCTCTGCGCTTGGTTCAATTAAGAGCAGTCTTTTGTCAACACCTGGTACACGTTTTCCTGTTTTTAACCCATCTAAATCAAGTTTTCCTCCAAAAGCATAAAATTCATGCTCCTGTGATCTCAAAGTTGTTAAAGGAAATGTCACAATTGTTAGTTCATCTAGAGTTATATGGGCTTTTGGAGTATGATATGGTGTAGCATGCACAATTTCCCGCTTCTGAAAGGCATTAATTCCTAAGCTTTCACGAAGGGCTAATTCGACTGAAAAAGATGGAAGTACATATGGAATGACAACATCAATATCGCTTTCCTGCGATACAAAACCTCTTGCAACACTTCCGTGAACAAAAGAGCGGATATTATAGTGGCTTAAGCATTCGATGATTTCAATAGTACGTCTCCTCTTCTCTTTGAGAAGTTCCCAGACGTCATCTGGGTAAATAATTTCGACCCGATCGCCTCTTAGAACGGGTTTCTTGCTCATTTTTCTCACAGGAAGTAAGTTTTCAAAGGGGGATATATAAAACCTCTAGCGCATCTGCTGTAGGATATTCCTCTACAATACCACATGTATACCCCATTTCTTTAAGTGTTGAAGACAATTCCTTTAAAATCCATCCACTAATTTCAAGTCTGTTTTTCTCTAGATTGATTCCAATGTACTTAGGTGGAACATTAAATTCGCGAATTAACCGATTTCGCAGTTTATTGAGTGGTTCTCGTGAGAAATCACTTTTAATAACGCCTTTTATAAGAAGGCCATCCTCTGTCACTTCTTCAAAAGGTTCGGCAACATTTTTTGCACGCCGTAGCAATCTATTCTTCAGTTGAAATTGATCCTTGGTAATAATAGGACAATAATGGGCAGTTATATTGCTATTTATTCGAACCCAGTCTAGAAGTTCTATTGCGGTAGATTCGCTGCCCTGAACAGCAGCAAATGTTCCTTCTTTGAGAACGAAGCCTCGCCTTTTTAACTCGCTAGCTTGTAATTCTGTAAACTCAAATTCGTTTAAATTTATAAAAGATCCATCTATGTTTTCTAAAAGCCGCACAAAACATTTTATTATGTTAATATAGTCCGCTGTTGGAATTGCTGGCACCTCTATTCCGACATCAAGTCCAAATTCATCAGCCCACTTCAATTGTTCATTAATATCGTTAAATGGATGAAATCTTAATTCATCTAATCCAGCCTCAATTAATTGCGAAAACAGCTCTCTTGTTAAAAAAACACCATTTGTATAGAGATGAATGTGAAATCTTTGTCCAAATGATTCTTTCAAAAGATGAATATAACGAAGTACACGCTGAGGAAAAAGAAGTGGTTCCCCTCCTGTAATACCTGCTCCCTTTGCATCCATTAACTCAGCCTCATGGACTATATCTGTGTCCTCTGTAACCTGAAGTTCATTTGCATAAATTATGTCGTTGTCCTTTTTCTTTTCTGAAATTGGGCAATACCAAGAACAATCATTAGGCTTGTTACACAGTCCAGTCACAAAAAGTACTAATTTCTGTCCTTTGATACAAAATTTACATCCAGTTGGTAGCTTTCCTATAACCAAGGATTTTCCTGCCGTTTCTTTAATTCTGCGTGGCATTTGCCTCATGTTGTTATTTAATTGAAAACAACAAAAGAAAAAATCGTGGGATTATTTTTTGACAACTCAGTTTTCTGAGCGCATATGGTCAACAATTTCTTTTACTGCCAGTTTATTGTACTCCTGTTGCATGTGATCAAGTATTCCGTTTCTCCAAACGCCGAAGTCAGGATAGAAACGTGCTTTGAAAGTGAAGGGAGTTGCAATCTCCTCCCTGATCTCCTTGCCTTCGCTGTGCTTCCTTTCTAGAATCTTCTTGATAGTTGGATACTGCATGTCTTTAGGCAACATTTCATAACGTACAAATTGGTAACCGAAGAATGCCCGTCCTTGAGTGCTACTTCGAATGACCTCATCAATACCAGTTACAGATTCTGAAGCCGGAATTTCACCATGAACATAGGCTGTGCCTCTAGAGGTTTGTGTATCAATGATTTTACCGCGGTGTTGCGACAAGATGGAAATAATAGATCCCATGTATTCTTCAGGTACCTTAACGTCCATTCGTAATATGGGTTCGAACAGAGCAGGATCAGCAGATAGAAAACTAACATTTAGTGCCGAAAATGTCATAACGAATATCTGCCCTGCACGAGTGTGTGCAGGATCCTCGTGAACTACAGCGTCTGTGACCACGACTTTTAGCCCCAGGACCGGCTCTTTAGCTAGCCCTCCTTCAAAGGTAAAGTCACGGAAGGTTGAGATAACATACGCCTTAATTCTATCAAGTCGCTGTACTCCAACGGTTTTGTTAACCAAGATATTGGGACCTTGAATCGCCCATATATTCCGTGCTTCCTTTGTATCCCAGCCTGCCTCTTCTCTTAATATTTTTGCCCGCTCTTTTTTATCTTGATATTCATCGATTCGCTCTTCTCGGATTAATTTTATAGTCTCTTCACTAAGAGGCTCAACATATAACTCTAGTTTATTATGCCCTTCTGTACACTTAGTCTTAATGTTAACGCCTTGTCGACGGATTTTTTCCATATAAACCGTGATAGGGATCCCAATTTTTATAGCTATTTCTTCCTGTATCCGCTTTGTTAAGATATCAATTTGTAGGGGGTCAATTCCACTTAGAATATATTCACCACTTTTCTCATCTTTACGGAACGACGCTGTGGGGTCTGCCATTACCCATTTGCCAACTACTTCACCTAATTTTGCAAGATCTTTAGGATCTTCAGGTTTGATACTACGGCTAACAACAGCATCAGAAGCATAAATAATCTTTTCAAAGCCAGGGATGTCTTTATATTCCAATGAAAAGAAGGTTTCACCTGAAGGTACAATATCCGGTAACTCTACAGCAAAAAGATTTCCAGCGGGTATTTCATCAACGGCTAATAATGAATCAATTTCCATAATGCCTAAACGTCTGATTCGTGCTGTCCGACGAGCGTTTGAGAGGTAGATTTCGTCGCCCTGACGAAGTGTCCCTGAAAGTACGCGTCCAATCAAGGTTGGGCGTTTGGTTTTGGGATGAATAAAAATTTTTGTCAACAATCCAATAAGTGGACCATTGGGATCTACATTTATTAAGGAATAGGCTGACCAAGCTTCAATATCATCTTTGACCTCATCAACTGATGAGATATCCTTTCCTTTTGAGATATCACCGCGCCATAGATGCTCCATACGATATCTTTGCGCTTCTTTTGGACTTGGTAAATGCTCAATTACCACCTCTAACATAGCTTCGTCTAGAGGAAGATTCTCTCGTAACCAGAGAACTGGTTCTTCTGTGTTTTTCTCGATCGCCTCTTGATATTTCTCTATTACAACTTTTGCAGCAAAGCCCTTTCTTTTCAGCATAGGGATTGTAAAGGCCCAACCATCCTTTGCACTGCCAAATACAACTGTGCCAGCACTAGCGTTTACAGTCCATTTGTCCTTAAATTGTGGAGGAGTAACTTCTTTGATGAACCTATTTACGTCGCGGATAATAAAATCAAATCGCTCAATGACCTCTTGTGGCGGCAATTTCAACTCTCGAATAAGTCTGTCCACCTTATTGATGAATAAGACGGGTTTGCACCACTCATCGCCAACCGCGAGACGAATATTAGTCTCGGTCTGGGTCATTACGCCTTCAAGTGCATCGACAAGCAATACCGCACCGTCACTGCCTCGAAGCGCACGACTTACCTCTCCAGTAAAACTGATATGACCAGGCGTGTCGTTAATTTCTAGTAAATAACTTTTACCTTCAAAATCATAATTGAGAAGTACTACTGACGTGAAGATAGTGATGCCTCGCATCTGCTCTTCTTCATCATAATCAGTTAATCTTCGTTCGCCCGCCAATGTGTCACTTAATAATCCAGCACGTCTCATAAGGAAGTCACAGGCAGTGCTTTTGCCGTGATCTATGTGAGCAGTTATCGAAAAGATCCGTCTCAGTTCAAGCGGATGGGTTTTAACCATATTTTGAATTTCTGCTTCACCTTTCACTTTAACCATTTTTTGTTCACCTTTTTCGTCTTATCTCATATTTATCGAAATTATTCTAAAAGAATTAACAGAACGTTCTCAAAGAATCACTAAGCTTGTTTTCGAAAGAGAACAAGTAGCTATTAATAGCAGATTACATTTGTTAACATATATCCGAACACCGAGTAGAATTTAAATCTTTTTCTTTGATTACATAATTCCGAGAATTAGAGTATTTATGTGAA
>JAECRW010000003.1 GCA_016294985.1 Candidatus Sifarchaeum marinoarchaea
ATTATCACGAAACTGACGAAATAAAAATCAACTGTGATCCAGGACGTGTAAGACGTCCGCTAATGATTGTAGAGAATGGACAACCAAAGATTACTCCAAAACAAGTTGAAAAACTCATAAATGGAGAATTGAAATGGAATGATCTGATTTTAAATGGACTAATCGAATATCTTGATGCAGAGGAAGAAGAAAATGTGTATATTGCGATTAGTCTAGAAGACCTTACACAATCGCACACACATCTTGAAATCGCTATTTCCACTATTTTGGGAATTTGTGCAAGTATTATACCCTTTCCACAGCACAATCAATCACCAAGAAATACTTACGAAGCGGGTATGTCAAAGCAAGCCCTTGGTTTATACGCCAAGAATTTTCAATTACGTGTTGACACCAGAGGGCATTTCCTCCATTACCCCCAAGTTCCTCTTGTAAAAACACGAGCAATGGATGTAATTGATTTTGATAAATGTCCCGCAGGACAAAATTTTGTTGTTGCAATCCTCAGTCATGGTGGCTATAATATGGAAGATGCTCTCATAATAAATAAGGCATCGCTTGAAAGAGGACTTGCGCGATCTACATTTTTCCGATGTTATGATGTTGAGGAGAAACGCTACCCAGGCGGACAAGAAGATCGTTTTGAAATACCTGGTAAAAATGTAAGAGGATATAGAGTTAGTGAAGCTTATAGGCATCTCGCTGACGATGGGCTTATCGAACCAGAGACTGATGTTTCTGGAGGAGATGTTATCATAGGGCGCACTAGCCCTCCCAGATTCTTGGAAGAATACACAGAATTCGAAATGCCAGCACCTATTCGTAGGGAGACTTCAATCAGCCTGCGCCACGGCGAACGGGGCACTATTGACACAGTAATTGTTACAGAAACCGTTGATGGAAATCGATTAGTGAAAGTAAGAGTCCGAGACCAGAGGATTCCAGAACTCGGAGATAAATTTGCCTCAAGGCACGGACAAAAAGGAGTCTTAGGAATTATCGTTCGGCAAGAAGACATGCCCTTTACGGAAGATGGGGTAGTTCCCGATTTGGTAATCAATCCTCATGCAATACCTAGCAGAATGACAGTAGGACAAATAATTGAAGCCATATCCAGCAAAGTAGGTTGTATTCAAGGCATAAGAAAGGATGGAACTGCATTTTCTGGGAGTGAAGAAACACTACAAGAGGAAATGAGAAACTCTGGCTTTGATCATAGAGGTCTAGAGAGTATGTATAATGGTATGACAGGGGAAAAATTCGAGGTAGATATCTTCATTGGAGTAGTTTATTATCAGAGGCTCCATCACATGGTTGCTGACAAACTCCATGCCCGAGCAAGAGGACCTGTCCAAATATTGACTAGACAACCCACCGAAGGCCGTGCAAGAGAAGGTGGACTTCGTTTTGGCGAAATGGAACGAGATTGTTTGATAGGTCATGGTGCAGCACTATTACTAAAAGAACGTCTATTAGACGAGTCCGATAAGACTGTAGTAATAGTTTGTGACGAATGCGGAATGCTAGCAGTACAAGATCGCTCACGAGATCGTTATTATTGTCCAATATGCGGTGACAAAACAACTGTGAGCCGTGTAACTATGTCATATGCGTTTAAATTATTACTCCAAGAATTAATGAGTCTTGGAATTTCTCCACGTTTAAGATTAAAAGAACCTGCCTGAGAGGGAAAAATAGAATGTCTACACTTCCAAAGGTTATTAATCAAATACAATTTGGTTTATTATCTCCAGATGATATACGAAAAATGTCTGTTACCCGAATCATCACTGCAGATACGTATGATGAGGATGGACTACCTATAGACTCTGGACTAATGGATGGTCGATTGGGAACCATTGAGCCAGGACAGACATGTAAATCCTGTGGTAATAGAGTTGGAGAATGTCCTGGGCATTTTGGGCACATAGAACTTGCCCGACCTGTAATACATGTTGGTTTTGCGAAGATTATCCAAAAACTTCTTCGAGCTATCTGTAGAGATTGTGCCCGCCTTACTTTAAGTGATGATGAAAGACAAGATTTTGAGAAGAATTTAGACAAATACGAAGAGGAATGGGGCGAACTGGATCCCGAAATTGTGAAAGAGGTTTTAAAAAGAGCAACAAAAATGAAAACATGCCCCGATTGCGGAAAGGAAAAGTTGAAGATCCGTCTTGAAAAACCGACTACTTATTATGAAGAACATGAGTCAGGTGCCGCACGTTTAACTCCAAGTGACATACGGGCAGTCATGGAAAAAATACCCGATGGAGATTGTCGATTAATTGGAATTAACCCGAAAGTTGTTCGCCCAGAATGGATGGTGCTTGTTGTACTTCCAGTTCCACCTGTTGCTGTACGTCCAAGTATCACCTTAGAGTCTGGTGTTCGTTCAGAGGATGATCTCACACATAAATTAGTAGATATAATTAGGATTAATCAACGATTAAGTGAAAATATCGAAGCAGGCGCACCCCAATTAATAGTTGATGACTTGTGGGAACTTTTACAGTATCATGTTACGACATTTTTTGATAATGAAGTCTCAGGTATTCCACCTGCACGTCATAGATCTGGAAGGGCCTTAAGAACACTATCTCAAAGACTAAAAGGAAAAGAAGGGCGATTCAGAAGTAATTTATCTGGGAAGCGAGTTGACTTTTCGGCACGTACTGTTATTTCGCCAGATCCAAACCTCGGAATAAACGAAGTAGGCGTACCATCAGAAGTAGCACAGATTTTAACTATTCCAGAACGTGTTACAGAATGGAATATAGAAGAAATGAGAGAACTTGTAATGAGAGGACATGATGATCATCCAGGTGCAAATTACATAATTCGCAGTGATGGAAGACGGGTTGATTTACGATTTGTAAAAGATAAAACTACAGTGAGTGAAGCTCTTAGGCCAGGATATGTGGTAGAACGTCATCTTAAGGACGGAGATATCGTTCTATTCAACCGTCAGCCATCTCTCCATAGAATGTCTATCATGGCGCATGAAGTTAAAGTAATGCCTTTCAGAACGTTCAGACTTAACCTGTGTGTCTGCCCTCCATACAACGCCGACTTCGATGGCGATGAAATGAACCTTCATGTCCCTCAAAGCGAAGAAGCACGAGCTGAAGCAAGAATTCTTATGCGTGTTGAAGAAAATATCCTTTCACCTCGATATGGCGGCCCTATTATAGGAGCACTTCAAGATTATATATCTGCGGGATTTCTCCTTACGAGAAAAAATGCGTTCTTCACCAAAAAAGATGTCTGCCAACTATTTTTTGCTGCAGGGTTTAAGGGCGACCTGCCCTCGCCTACGATACAAAAACCTGTTAAATTATGGTCTGGAAAGCAGTTATTGAGTACATTGATACCTTCTCTGCTCAATTTAACTCTCACTTCGAAAGCTTGTATTAAGTGCAGTGTATGCGAAAAGGATGATTGCCCCAACGATGCATACGTCATTGTCAGAAATGGAAAACTTATGTCAGGAGTTATTGATAAGAAAACACTGGGAGCTGGTCAGGCCAATTCTTTGCTTCATAGAATTGTTAAAGATTATGGAAGTCAACGGGCTAGAGAGTTTCTTGATTCCATTACACGATTGCTATTGGAGTTAATTACATCAAAGGGCTTTACTCTGGGTCTCGATGATGTTGACCTTAGTGTTGAATCAAAAAACATGATAGATGGAGTTTTAAACAAAGCAGAAGATAAAGTTGACGAACTTATAAAAGTATATAGACGAGGTGAGTTAGATCGCCTTCCAGGACGCACTTTAGAGGAAACTTTAGAGATGAGAATTATGCAGGAATTGGCTGAAGCTAGAGATGATGCAGGTACAATAGCTGGGAGAAATCTTGGATTGAATAATCATGCAGTGATAATGGCTACTACTGGTGCTAGAGGGAGTAATCTAAATCTCGCCCAAATGACAGCTTGTGTTGGTCAACAATCTGTAAGAGGAGAAAGAATCCATAGAGGCTTTAGAGATCGCGTATTACCTCATTTCAAGGAAGGTGACCTGAGCGCTATCGCGCGAGGCTTTGTAAAAGCCAGTTATCGAAGCGGATTAACTCCTATTGAATTCTTTTTCCATGCCATGGGTGGTCGTGAAGGCTTGGTAGATACTGCAGTTCGCACCAGCACCTCAGGCTATATGCAAAGACGATTAATTAATGCTCTGCAAGACGTAAAGAATGAAAATGATGGAACTGTAAGAAACGCAATCGGCCAAATAATTCAATTCATATATGGTGAAGATGGAGTTGATCCCGCAAAAAGCGATCATGGGAAAGCAATGAACATGGACGTGATCTTTGAAAAAATTCTAAGTCAGAGGAGGGTTGAAGAATAGTAACTAAAGCAAAATTGAAAAGATTAGAAGAAAACAACGAACTTCCTCTCGCCGTAATTAATGAGTTAAAGGAAAAGCTAGAAGAGACTGAAGTTACTGAAGAAGAGTTTGATCTGATTATTGAAGAAGCAAGAAAAGCATATTCTAAAGCGTTGGTGGAACCTGGAGAGGCTGTAGGTACAATTGCAGCGCAATCAATCGGTGAGCCAGGCACGCAAATGACGCTCAGAACGTTCCACTACGCTGGAGTTGCTGAATTGAACGTTACGCTCGGTCTTCCTCGTCTAATTGAAATCGTAGACGCACGTAAAAATCCTTCTACCCCAATGATGACTGCTTATTTGGATGACGCTAATAAAACAGATGGCGCAAAAGCACGTGAAGTCGCACGGCGTATTGAAGAAACGAAAATTGAGAAGGTAACTTACGATATCGAAATCAACCTTAGCAACATGCAAATAGAATTAAAACTAGATCCTAACCTTATGGAGGATAAAGGATTAACAGCAGAGTTCATTGTGGAGAAACTGAACAAACTCAAAAAAGGAGACGCAGAACTCCTGAATGATTATACGATTATTGTCCGGCCAAAAAGTGATAACTTTACAGAGTTACAAAAACTTGCTGAAAAAATTCGAACATTGCCATTAAAAGGGCTCAAAGATGTCAAAAGAACGGTGATTCGGAAAGAAGAAGATGAATTTGTTATCTATTCTGAAGGTACTAATTTATTAAACGTCCTTCGTGTTTCAGGCGTAGATCCAATGAGGACTATTTCTAATCATATTCATGAGATCGCAGATTGCCTTGGCATAGAAGCGGCAAGGAACATTATTATAACCGAGGCCATCAATGTACTTGAGGAACAAGGACTTGATGTTGATTTGCGTCATGTTATGCTAGTTGCAGATCTTATGACCGTCACTGGCGAGGTAAGACAAATTGGTCGGCATGGTATAAGCGGTGAAAAGGCAAGCGTTTTGGCAAGAGCCGCTTTTGAGGTAACCGTTAAGCATTTATTAGAAGCAAGTACCCGAGGCGAAATTGATCATTTGAAGGGAATAACAGAAAACGTGATTATCGGGCAAACGATATTACTTGGGACGGGTGCGATAGATCTTATGATGAGCCGAGAGAGGAAGAAAAAGACAAAGGAGGCAAAAAAATAAATGGCGGATATAGCGAAAAGTATTCAAATCGCAGTAAAAACGGGTAAAACTATATTAGGAGCTAATGAATCTATAAAAGCTGTTAAACATGGAGATGCAAAACTAGTTATACTTGCAGCAAACACTCCATCAACAATAAGAAATGATATTATACATTATTCTAAATTATCGAAAGTACCAACATTAGAGTTTGAAGGATCCAGCTTAGATTTGGGGTTTATTTGTGGTAAACCATTCTTAGTATCGGTTGTATCGGTTCAAGAACCAGGTGATTCAGATTTACTCAATTTATTGGGGGGCAATATTTGAGTAGCGTTAAAATAACAAGCGATGAAATCAAGTATATTGCATTATTTGAAAACATTACAGGTGCCATCACAAAGGATGTTATTATTGATGATGACCGTCTGATTTTTGTAGTCAAAGAGGGGGATATAGGGAGAGCTATTGGGAAGCGTGGGATAAACATAAAAAGAGCCAAGGACATGCTACACAGAAACATCGACATTGTTGAATACGCAGATTCTGAGGTTGAGTTCATCAAAAACACTCTGGCGCCTGCTCGGATTAAGAGTGTAAGCGTTTCAGAAAAAAAAGAGCGGAAAGTAGCTATTGTAAATGTTGAACCCAAAGACAGAGGTATTGCAATAGGTAAAAATGGAAAAAACGTTGCACGTGCACGCCTTCTTGCAAAAAGATACCTCAATATCGATGATGTAATAATTTCATAACCTCTTGATGGCGTAGATCAGAAAAGGTGGTATTATAAAATGCCAGGAAGCAAGGCACCAAAAGGAGAATTTGCCGCAGGATTATTAACACGTAAGAGAAAAAAGTTTAGATGGAAAGATCGCTATTACAAACGAAGACAATTAAAGCTTGACATTAAAGCAGATCCATTGGAAGGAGCGCCTCAAGCACGGGGTATAGTTTTGGAAAAAGTAGGTATCGAGTCCAAACAACCGAACTCAGCGATTAGAAAGTGTGTTCGTGTTCAGCTGATAAAAAATGGAAAGCAAATAACTGCCTTCTTACCAGGAGACGGCGCACTTCTTTATGTAGATGAACATGATGAAGTAATAGTGGCGGGCATTGGTGGGTCTAAAGGTAGAAGTATGGGTGATCTTCCAGGAGTTAGGTGGAAAGTTACTCAAGTTAATGGTGTAGCGTTAGATTCGTTGATATTGAAAAAGAAGGAGAAACCTATCCGGTAAATGCTTCTTCATACTAATTCAAGGAGATGGAATAACGTTGTCAGATAAAAAACAAAAAGGTGGGACTTCTGAGATACTTCTATTTGGCAGATGGTCAACCGATGGAATAGAAGTCGAAGATCTTGGGTTAAAAAGATATATCTCTTTAAAGCCTGTAATCGCGCCACATTCAGGAGGCCGCCACGAACACCATCGCTTTCGAAAATCACAAGTATCAATTGTGGAGCGATTTATAAATAAATTAATGCGCGGCGGACGTAATACTGGCAAAAAGATGAAAATAACTAAGGCCATAATGGTTGCCTTTGAAATTATTAATTTACGAACCAAAGCAAATCCTGTTAAGATTTTGGTAAGAGCTGTAGAAAATAGTGCGCTTCAAGAAGAAACAACCCGCATTTCCTATGGTGGTATTGTATATCATCAAGCAGTTGATGTTGCACCCCAAAGAAGGGTCGATCTGTCTTTACAGTTTCTGGCTCAAGGAATAAAAAAGGCTAGTTTTAGTACTGTGAAGTCATTTGAAGAATGTGTTGCTGAAGAATTGATTGCAGCTGCAAATAATGATACACGAAGTTTTGCGATTAAAAGACGCCAAGAAAAAGAGCGAATTGCATTGTCTGCACGTTGAGTCAAAGTTCGGTGCGTGTGGACATTTACCACTTGTAAACATTAAAGTAATTTGTATTAGTTCACCAGCTTGTTATCTCACAAGCTTTTTAAAACGAATTTACAATCTTTAAAAGAATATAAATCAATAAATTCAATACATTAGAAACTACCTTAGAACAACTAGAAAAGGTTTGGAGGAAAGGATATGTCAAAATCCGGAAAACCACATATGAACCTTGTGATTATTGGACATGTTGATCATGGCAAATCTACGCTTGTAGGACATCTTCTCGTCCTAACGGGAGCTATTGACGAGCGAACTATTGCAAAGTATGAAGAAGACGCTGATAAGATTGGAAAGGGAAGTTTCAAATATGCATGGGTACTGGACAAGTTAAAAGAAGAACGTGAACGTGGCTTAACTATAGATATCGCATTTTGGCAATTTCAGACACCCAAATACTACTATACTATTATTGATTGCCCGGGCCATAGGGACTTCGTAAAGAACATGATTACTGGAACCTCACAAGCTGATGCTGCTATCCTCGCGGTATCAGCCCGTAAAGGCGAGTTCGAAGCTGGAATCGGCAAAGGCGGTCAGACCGTTGAGCATCTTGTGCTTGCAGCTACTCTAGGTGTCGATCAATTCATTGTTGCTGTTAATAAGATGGATGTTGCAGATTGGAGCCAAGATCGGTTTGAAGAGATCAAAAGCAATGTTGAGAACGTCTTCAAATTAATTGAAAAAGAACTTGATATGAAAATTACACGCTTCTACATTCCAGTATCGGCTTGGACTGGCGATAATATAACTAAAGCGAGCGATAATATGGGATGGTTCAAAGAGAATACGATCCTTCAGGCTTTGGATGAAATGAAAATTCCACCGCAGCCGACCGATAAACCGCTTAGAATTCCAATTCAGGACGTCTATACTATCACTGGTGTGGGCACTGTGCCCGTCGGCAGGGTTGAGACTGGTGTTCTCAACGCAGGTGATAAGATCCAAATTGAGCCTGTCTCAAAAGTGGGTGAGGTAAAATCTATAGAAATGCACCACGAGCAGATGCCAAAAGCAATGCCCGGCGACAACATCGGATTTAATCTCAAAGGAATTGCTAAATCAGAAATTCGACGTGGAGACGTAGCAGGAGACACTAACAACCCGCCCAGTGTAGCAAAGGAATTTACTGCACAGATATTCATATTGCATCATCCAACTGCAATTGCTGCAGGATATACTCCAGTTATACACGCACACACAGCTCAAGTTGCATCTACCTTCCTAGAACTTCAAGCAAAGATTGACCGAAGATCTGGAGAAACAGTTGAAGAGAATCCGCCATATCTGAAAACAGGAGACGGTGCAATCGTAAAATTAGTACCCACAAGACCACTTTGTATCGAAGAATATGCAAGCCTTCCTCAATTAGGTAGGTTCGCTATAAGAGATATGGCTAAGACAGTAGGTGTAGGAATCGTAAAGAATATAGTAAAACGGTGATTTTTTTCTAGGAAGCCTGCGAAGGCTTTCTCTATCAATTTTTATTATTTAAATTATAAGAAGAGGCAAGAAGATGGTACAGCGAGCACGTATCAGACTGTTAGGTAAAGACACAACAGAACTGCAGAATGTTTGTAATCAACTCAAAGAAATCGCTCAGAAGACCGGCGCGCGATTTAATGGACCTATTCCACTGCCAACGAAAAAGATAAAGATTCCTGTAAGGAAAACTCCTTGTGGCGAAGGTACGCCAACATGGGAACAGTGGCAAATGAGGGTTCATAAACGGATCGTTATACTCGATGCGAATGAAAGGACAATGTCACAAATTATGAGGATTAGGGTGCCAGATTCAATCTATATCGAAATAGAACTTGTGTAATTAATTCTTACTTTCGTATTTTGTTTTTTAAGCATTATTTGCCAATTTTGCCTCATATTAACTTTTGAAAATCTCAAATCGGAAATGTTAATTTTATTTGAAGAGTCAATGCTAACAAAATCAGAATAAAAATGGTGGGTCCGGCGGGATTTTCATTCTTGAGGGAGCTCTGAGAATTTTGAACCCGCGAATCGAAGTTCCCCTCCTTATTGAAGTGGAACTTTTCCGGCTCCGCAGGCATACGCCTTAGACTAGTTTTATCTAAGTCGGCGCCCGATCCAGGCTAGACTACGGACCCGTGTAATTTGCAATATGTTTTTGTTGGGTGCGCATATAAGTCTTTCAGTTATGATTTCATTAAAGGAGTGCCTTACACTTTTCAACACCTTGCGTGGCATCGACAGCGTAGCCATCTACTCCTACTTCTTTAGCAAAATCTTCTGTTACAGCAGCACCTCCGATTATCACCTTTACCTGATCTCTGAGCCCCTCTTTTTCTAATTCTTCAACAACACTCTTAATTTGATCTACTGTGGACGTTAAAAGAGACGACATAGCCAAAATATCTGCTTTCGTTTCTTTGAGGGTTTCAATAAATTTAGATGCAGGTACATCAACGCCCAGGTCAATAACTTCGAATCCTGCTACCTTTAATAGAGAGATCATGATGTTTTTTCCTATGTCGTGAATATCGTCTTTGACTGTGCCAAACAAAATTTTACCGTGTGCCTTAGGCGTTTCACCTTCTGCAAGATACGGTTTGAGGACTTCTATATTCTGGCTCATAATCTCTCCCGCTATCAACAACTCAGTAACAAAGTAGACTCTTTCTTCATACAATCTCCCCACTTCCGCCATGCCTTCTGTCATACAATTAATAATTTCCAGTGGATCCATTGATTTAAGTGCATCTTCGACAATTATTTTGGCAGGCTCGGGATCTACATCAATGATCGCTTGTTTTACTTTTTCACATAATTCGGGATTTGCCTTTTCCATTAATTGTCCTCCTAAGCTTACTCTTTTGAATACTGTCGAGCCACTTCTGTTATAGCTTTCAAATTCTCATTTTTTACTCTAGTTGGAATCGCACATTCGGGAGCAAGAATCTCAACACCAGCTTTAGCAGCATAAAGCGCTTCTTTTTTTACTTCTTCAGGGCTTTTGTATAGCAGAGTTTCGGGATTGTTAATATTTCCCATAAGTGAAATCTTATTTCCTACAATCTTTTTTGCTTCAACTGCATCTACTTTAGAGTCAAAATGAAAACAATCAAATCCGGCTTGTGCAATGTATGCCAGGCGATCTGTCGTATTACCACAGATATGTAGGACGATAGGAGCTCCAATACGTTTAGTGACATCTTGATGGACTTCCAATAAAAACTTACGATACGTTTCAGCGCTCACTAGATCTCCTGTCGCATGGTCTGCCAGCATTATTACGTCTGCCCCCGCATCTACTTGTGCCTTTCCAAATTCAACTGTTAACTCTTTTAGAACCTCCATGAAGCCGTGTAATCGCTCTGGGTTTAGACGCACTGACATCAGAATATTTTTAGTGTCTGCGACGTGATACGAGAGTGTCCAGGGTCCCATGACTTTGCCAACAATCGCAACTCTGTCGCCATATTCATGATGTAGGATGTTAATTGCATCGAGCAAGGCTCTTGGTGCCGTTCTTTCGAGGAAATCATCGGGGATGGTCACTTGATCAGGTTCTTCCCAGAATTTGATGTTTTTGCCGTCCGGCATGCGATCTGTGTCCCCCCAATCCATTTCTCCTGGAAGTGGATCGCCATTTTCTATGAATGCAGCGCCTTCAACCCATACGGAAAAGTACGGTAGAATGCAGTCGTAATCAAGCATGGTATGCGCAGTGGCGGCTAATTTTGCCATCTTTTCTGCATCATAGTGTGCCTCAGGGAAGTATGTTCCACTTGCATCCATACATTCTACAGTTACTACACTGGTTACTGAGCCGACTGGTAACCTATCAACTCTTCCGCCAAACAATCCGGATAAAAATCGCCTTTTAGGTGTCATCCATTCGCTCATTTTATGTCCCTCTTAGATCATTAAAGGAAATAATCGAGTTAAGAAGAGAAATCATTATTTGGATGAATAAAGAGATATTATCTCTGTGCTTTTTTAAAATTATACTGAAGATACATTTCAGAATGATTTTCATAACACCGCTGAGGGAAAAATATGGAGACAACTATTTTAGACAACATTGCAAACTCGTTAGGGAATCTTGAAAATGGTGAAAAGCTTACAGAACTCTTGAGGAAAGCTCTCGAAAGTGAAATATCCATGGCGGATATTATCGAAAAAGGGCTACGAAAAGGATTGGAGACTATCGGCAACAAATATGAAGGCGGGGAGTATTTTCTTTCCGAACTTCTATATGGTTCCGACCTTACTAATGCTGTTTTTGAAATATTAAAACCGTATTTGCAACAGCTTGAAGCAGATGTGAAAGGCATAATCGTTACTGGGACAGTAAGAGGAGATATGCATGATATCGGAAAGAACGTTTTCAAAATGTTTGCAGAGGCATCTGGTTTCAAGGTAGTTGATCTCGGTGTAGATGTAGATCCTGAATTATTCATCAACGCTGTTGAAGAGAATAAAGCAGAAATACTCGGATTATCTGCCTTACTGACTACAACTATTTCTGAGATGAAAATCGTGTTAGAAAAACTAAACTCAGCGGGAATAAGGAATAGAGTTCGGGTGATACTTGGGGGTAATGCTGTGTCAGAAGAATTTGCTGAAGAGATTGGCGCTGATGCCGCAGTTTTAGATGCCGTGCAAGGAGTACAACTTTGTAAGGAGTGGATGGGAGAATGAGTACAAATAGAGAGCGGTTTAAACAAGTAATCCATCATAAGAAACCAGATGTTCTTCCGTGGATCGAGATAATCTTCGAGGAGACCCTTATGAGGTGGTTTAGGGAAGGGCTTCCTGCGGATGAAGTTACAGTCATAGGGTACGAGATTGGTCGCGGCGGGACTTTTTTTACAAACTGGCCAATCTTTAAAGGTTTTGGTAAAATTTACGACCGTTTCGGCTGCCAGTCTTTCTTCGGTTGTATGCTACTCATAGATGTTGGACCAGTTCCAAGATTTAAACAAAGAAAAATTGGTGAAACTGAGAAGCATGCTGACTATCTAACCGAAACTGGTGCTATTGTAAGACGACCGAAGAGGGCTGATTTTGAGTTTTATGCTATGCCACAGTTCATTGAATTCCCTGTAAAAGATAAAAAAACTTGGGAAGAATATAAGAAGCGTTTAAACCCAGAAGACCCTCGAAGGTATCCTAAAGACTGGGAAACAGAAGGCTATATTGATCTCTTTGAATCTTATCATAAGGGGCCTACCTTGCTCAGGTTTAACGGGTTTTACGGTTTTGGCGCAGAGTTAATGAGTATTCCTAGATTTGTTACAGCCTTTTACAAAGATCCAGAATTAATACATGAAATGCTTGAGCACTGGGAATATTTTACAATCGAAACAATCAGGGAAGCTGTCGAGACCCTGAAAGATAGAATTGATGTAATTTATTGGTGGGAGGATTTAGCAGAGAGACACGGTCCTTGCATCTCACCAAAGCTTTTTAGAGAATTCTTCCTGCCGCACTATAAGCGTGTTACAGGATTTCTAAAAAAGAACGGAATCGATCGGATAATGTTCGATAGTGACGGAAATCTCAATCCACTACTCGATGAAATCATTGAGGCGGGAAGTACTGGCCTCTGGCCGCTAGAAGTTAATGCAGGCATGGATGCGCTCGAAATTAAGCAAAAATATGGCGATAAATTATTTCTAATTGGAAATCTCGACAAAAGGGAACTTGCCAAAGGCGGAGAGGCTATGAGAAAAGAAGTTGATTCCAAAGTCCCGATATTAAAAGAAATGGGTGGATATATACCTAGTGCGGATCACGTAATTCATGTGGAATTTTCTCTTGAGCACTTCAGAGAATACAGCGAATATATGAAGAAATCTTGTATAATATAGTCTTCTATTTATAAATAAAACGCGCCCGCAAAATACTTTGAATACTGTTCAAAGCAAAAGAATTCACACTTCAAACTATTTATGCAGGTACTATTATACACTGTTGTACTATTATTTTGCTAAATAACCATTCAGCTTAAGGGAGAGGATGAGACTATGGCTGAGAAAGTGACACTACCTTGTGAATTTAAATACGATTATGCTATGAGAGGATATGTTAACACGCTCAGAGCATGGTTATATGTGACCCGAGAGGAATATGGTGCAGCTACAGCGCTCAAACTTTATGAAAAGGTCTGCAAAATTGATGATAGAGCAAAGGGGCTTACAAATACAATTCTAAAAATCTTCAAACTGGAGGGAAACGATGTTGAGACAATAGGGCAGTGGTTTGACATCTGGTTCGAACTGTGTGGGATGGAATATACTTGGCTTGAGCTGTCAAAAACAAGAGCTACAGCCAAAATAACTAAGTGTGTGTGGAAAACAGGGTACAAAGATCTCAGCGGTTGGTGTTCAATCTGGCTCAATATTATTGGTGAGACCATAAATCCAAAGGCAACTTTTGAACAACCTAAAAGAATGTGTGCCGGGGATCCCTATTGTGAGTTGGTATTCAAAATAGAAGAGTGAAGGGTAATTATTTTTACATTTAGCAGAAAACAATCTTCTCTAAGAAGGCAGGTCTTCAGCATGTAGCAGTATTTTAAAATGTATTTACTGCGTTTTGAGGGCGTTCATTTTTAATTACTCGAACCGCTTCCTTTGCAATCCCCATAGACACGTTGTAGATTGCCTGATCGGTTAAGAATGCAATGTGAGGAGTTACAACTACGTTTTTCATACGAAGTAAAGGGTTTTCTGGATCAACAGGCTCGTCAACAAACACATCCATTGCAGCGCCTGCTATCTTTTTCTCCTGTAAAACTCTGATGAGTGCTTTTTCATCTATTACTGCACCTCTTGCTGCATTAACCAAATATGCTGTTTCTTTCATCATTTCGAGTTCTTTTGCACCAATATAATGCTTTGTTGCAGGAATTAATGGAACATGAAGTGTTATAAAGTCGCTTTCTCTAAGAAGCGTCTCTTTGTTCACATATTGGACTGCTAATTCTTTTTCTAGGTTCTCAAATCTTATGACATCATGGTATAATACTTTCATCCCAAAGCCGTTTGCTATTTCAGCTACAATTCTTCCAATATTTCCAAGTCCGAAGATTCCAAGTTTTTTTTCAAATAGCTCTAACCCTATAAAGTTCAGGGGTCTCCAATTTCCTTTTTTAGTGTCAAAATCTGCTTTTGAGATCTTTTTTGTTACGGCTAGCAAAAGGGCTATTGTTAATTCAGCAACTGACCGTGCATTTGCACCAGGTTGATTTATAACGAAGATTTTTCGTTCAGTAGCAGCCGCAACATCTATGTGATTAACACCGACACCATGAACTAAAATGCCTCTTAAATTTGGTGTCATATCCATGACCTTTGCTGTTATTGACACGGCGTCAGCAATCATGATCTTTATAGAATCTTTGTCAATGATCTCCTGCAATGCCGCCACAAGTTCTTCCTCGTTACGGGCAGTTCCTTGTTGAACACCAGTAATAGATTTCATAAGTGAAATGGCTTCTTCATCAAGTGCACATTCATCTACGATTAGTATTTCATTTTTCATTTAATGCACCATTTTCGTCTTATGAGAGCATAGTTGCAAAAAAAGTATGCTGCTGCTCAAAAGCAGCAAAGATCAGCAAAAAATGTTCAATCATCTAGTTGATGAGACTATCAGAACCGTCACATTCTCGTCATCTAATAATAGTTTTAGTGGTACTTCCTTTATAAAAAACACGGAATAGTAGTTAAAGAAAAATCACAGGTGGTAGGAACAGTCCTGTTAACTTAAAAAAGGAAAAGAAATTTTTCATACTTGATAATTTAAAAAGAGAAGTTATATACGAGACATAACAATTTGAAACAGATTTATTGGTTTTGACATCTAAAGATAATGGAGGAAGTCTATTGACAGAGTTATCTGACGTTAAACAAAAAGTGCTTACAAAGATTGATGAGGAAAAAGAAAGTATAATCAATCTGTTAAGAGGTATGGTACAGATCCCTAGCGTTGTTGGAGATGAGAAAGCAGTCCAAGAATTCATGGCGAAAAAATTTGGTGAGAT
Source organism: Candidatus Sifarchaeum marinoarchaea (assembly GCA_016294985.1). Classification (GTDB taxonomy): domain Archaea; phylum Asgardarchaeota; class Sifarchaeia; order Borrarchaeales; family Borrarchaeaceae; genus Borrarchaeum; species Borrarchaeum marinoarchaea. The sequence goes on from JAECRW010000003.1 coordinate 15,446, forward strand.
GGGGCTCACGGTTGACATGTGGGTTCCGGATTACGATGAACTGAAGACGCATCCTGGATTCGCATCTCCGAACACATCGTTTGAAAATCGCCCGAATGTGGTGGGAGTGCTAAAGGGCGCGGGAGGAGGCAGATCGCTCATATTAAATGGACACATGGACGTTGTCAGCCCTTACGATGAAAGCCTCTGGGAACACGGTCCGTGGTCTGCAGATATAGTAGGCAATAGAATGTATGGGCGTGGAAGTTCTGACATGAAGGGCGGTATAGCAGCTATGACGATGGCTGTGGCATTGATTAAAAAGGCAGGAATACAATTGAAAGGTGACGTCATCATAGAAAGCGTCATTGAGGAAGAAGCAGGAGGAGTAGGAACTCTAGCTTGTGTTGTGAGAGGCTATAAGGCTGATGCTGCACTTATAACGGAGCCTACAGTAGTGGAAGAAGGCGGTGTGCCTATGGTATGTCCCGCTCAGGGAGGTTCGATGTGGTTTAAAGTGCATGTACAAGGAAAGTCCGCCCATGCAGGATTACGTTATGAAGGTGTCAGTGCAATTGAAAAAGCGCTTAAAATATGCAATGCACTTTGGGATCTTGAAAAATTCCGAAATGAGAAACTTAAACATCCACTCTATCAGAGATATAAGATACCGGTACCACTCAACATTGGCATATTAAATTCTGGTGTGTGGCCATCTTCAGTTCCTGAGGAAGCAACAATCCAATGTCGTATCGGAGTAGCGCCTGGAGAGAATATTGAATCTGTAAGAACGCAAGTTAAAACATATATACAAAAATTTGCAGAACTTGACTCGTGGCTAGTTGATCACCCACCAAAGGTGGAATTTTTCGGTGGGACATGGATCCCTACGGAATTGCCTCTTGACCATCCATTTGTCAAAATAGTCACCGATTCATACAAAAAGATCTTTAATCAAGAACCTGAACTTGCAGGTACGCCTTGGGGTGCAGATGGCGGTCTTTTAGTTCACCATGGAGATACTCCAGTAGTAATATTTGGTCCTGGGGACATGCGAGTAATTCACTTCCCAAACGAATTCATAGAAATTGACAAACTAATTGCAGCGACAAAAGTGATCGCATTTGCTATATTGGACTGGTGTGGCTACGAAGCCTGACCAAGAAAATCATAAAAACTAAGAGAGCGGTAATTTTACCATTTCTCCGCTTTCCTGCGATTTGTATGCTGCTAGTACTATTTCCATTGCTTTTTTTCCATCTTCACCGCTTACTGCAGGCTGCGAATTTTGTTTTATACAATCAACAAAATGCTCGATTTCCCGAACCCAGCCACTTTTCGGTTGTTTAAAAGTACTTTGTACAGATCTTGATCCATATCTGATGTCCATAGTGTTACCAAATATATCACAAATAACACGACCACGTGTGCCGATAAATTCGATCCAATGTTCTTCGTATGGGAAGTAACCCAATGAAATGTCGCCTATGATACCATTTTCAAATCTTAGATGAACGTTCGCTCGATCATAGACCTGGATATCTGGCTTAGCACCGTATATATCTGTGTGGGCGTACACACCGACAACATCACCACACAACCATCTTACTAGATCGGTAACATGCGGTCCATAATTATGGAGCACATCTCCACCAAGATGCCGTTTTTTATAATAGTCCGATTGAGTTTTCCATCCCCCAAAGACTGCACTTTTGCCAAGCCAAAGGCATTTCATCATTGTAATTCTTCCAAAATCCTCATTTTCAATGAGCTCTTTCAGTTTCAGAAAGTTTTCTTGAAAACGAAGGTGATGTCCAATCATTAGAAGCACATTATTCTCTTTGGCGGCTTTAATCATCCGATCGGCATCTTCTAAAGTAAGTGCAATAGGTTTTTCACAAAGAATATGTTTTTTTCGTTCGGCTGCTCGAACCGCTATTTCTGCATGAAGAGAAGGGGGTGCACAGATACTAACAGCGTTTATGTCTTCACGATCCAGTAATAAATTGTAATCTGTGAATGGCTGTGCCCTGTATTGCTTTGCTATCAATTTCACCTTGTCTTCATCAATATCCGACACTCCAATTAACTTTGTATCTGGAAGAGATCTATAAGTCGGCAAGTGTGCCCTATTTGCTATAGCACCTGTTCCTATAACGCCAATTCCTATTTTTTTCATATAGAATCGCCACGATATCTGAGGTTTTACAACAATGGATGATAGGTGGCATATCTTAAAACATATATATGCACTCCGTTGTCATATCAAGTCAAAAATGTAGGGACGGAGAAAGATGAAACAATCATTAGTTTCAACATTTAGTTTGAAAGATAGAAGCCGAGCACAAATAATGAAACATTGCTTCAAATATCTTAATAAATTCGAGGAAGGGAGTGCTGTTCAGGTAACAATAAAACCTAATTTATGCCGCGCCATGAAATCGACGACAGGTGCAACAACTGACTCTAAACTTGTTGAAGACGTCATTAAATATCTCCTTGATGAGAAAGAGATCTCTTCTATCAAAATCGTTGAATCTGATTCGGTTCAAAGAACCGCCGAAGAAGTTTTTGATCGCTGCGGTTATAAAGAGTTGGAAGAGAAATACAACGTCAAATGTGTTAATCTCAGCAAAGATGATACTTTTCCTATAGAAGATATAAGCATTCCAAGAAGACTGAGAATTCCAAAAACTCTCGTCTTGAGTGATTATTTCATTTCAATCGCTAAACTGAAGACACACGCCGAAGAGAAGATCTCATGTGTCTTAAAAAATCAGTTTGGTTGTATCCCTTCAAAAATAAAATCGGTTTACCATCCCTACATGTCAGAAACCCTAACAGAAGTGAATAAGATCATTAAGCCTGATGTATGCTTGGTCGATGGAATTATAGGAATGGAAGGGCTCGGCCCAACCAAAGGAACACCGAAGAAATCAAATCTCATTATTTGTGGAAACGACCCAGTTGCGACAGACGCCATAGCTGCGAAAACAATGGGCTTTGATCCTCATTCAGTTCCTCACCTCCAATTTGCCGCTAAGCAACGGATTGGCAATATTGACAATATTAAACTCCTTGGAGATGATATAACTCCAATACCCTTTTCCTTCATACCTAATGACGTATATAATTTATATCGACTAGAAATTGGATTAGAGCGGACTGGACAGAAAATCCATGACAAGTTCACAAGATTATCACAGATTTCGAGAAGAGTCGGCGATTTGTGCCGAGAAGGCGGTTGGTCATACGTTTTTACCCGATTCTGGAACAAAATAAGGTGAGCCTTCTAAGAAAATCAGGGAAAAAAGAAAATTCATCAAGACTTCTTAGCATGCCGCATTGCGTTTTTAACGGCAGCTTGAATCATATAACCCGCCCTATGAAGAATAGTATCTCCAAGAACATTATCGATTGCCATACTGGCGGTACATGGATATGCATGGTGGTACTTGGAAATATCCTTTTCAACATCAGAAATATGCTTCATTTTTAAATTCTCAATGACGTAATAACTTGATCCGCACGGAGCGCTTCGAAGAACTTTGCAGTCCTCTGTAAACAATTCATTTTCGATATCTACCTCTACAAGAGGCATGCCCATGCTAGAAAGTTCTATGAATTCATTGATTATGGGTGTGGTGTCATCTGGCTTCAAGCTACAAAAAGGCTTTGGGAAACTATATTCAACATTCATCTGCTCTAAATCTGGCTCTATTTGTTTCTGGAGGCCAAGCGGACACCAAGTTGGATCTTCAAGAGGGACTATAACCGCTTTTGCACCTGTTTTTTCTACAATTTGCGGTAAAGACGCAAGAATATCTTGATGAACACCTATGACGATTAAAAGGTCTGAATCGGGCATATTATCGGGGAGATATGGAGAGACGTCCTCTACAAATGAGGGTAGATCTTTTGATGATTCTTCTAAACCAATAATAGACGCCGCTAATAAAGGTGAATGAGTTGCTAGAGTCTCCACAAAACGATTTACGTATTCTCCATAGCTGTGAAGGACATAAATTCTCAAGAATTTGCCCTCCTAAAAAATGATTCAATTTCAAATATGAGCGTTTGATTTGGATTAAGTTCAAAAATGCAAGAAAATAGAGTTTCAAGTTTCAGAATAAAACAAAAGATGTTATGGACTATTTTATTCTAACTCCTCAACTTCATTATATACCTCTTCACAAGTCAAACACTGGTAAAAAGTGCTCTTTTTTGTCTCGATCTCTTCAATCGTCTTATTACCACATTTTTTGCAAACAAAATCAGTTGGTCTTTTTGCCAAAATCCTTTGCATTCCAGCTTTTTTGCCCATGAATCTTGCCTCCAAATAACGCTTCTAAGGTTCTACCCTTGGATATAAACCAAATACGTTTTATTTTTGATTTACAATTAATCTACCGCGAAAATCAAGAATAAAAGGATTACGACATAGGCATAGCAAAAAACAAGTGCTAAACATAAAGAAAAACAGATGTGAAGGCAGCAAGTCCTATATGCGCTCTCTAACCAGATTATCGGCTAGTTCAGTAAACTTTCTAAAAGTCTTGTCTTTAATGCGGCCATTTTGGTGTAAAGTTTCCAGGCCCTTTTTTAATTCTGGTACAAATTCATCTTTCGAAAGCAGGTTTTGTGAACTTAGGGCTTTTTTAACGGCCTCGTTTAATTGTTTCTTTGAAACAAACAATCTCTCTAATTTCTCTTTCAGGTCATAAAATGAGTCAGTTGCATAAATCCGCAAGTTTTTGTTGATTAGTTTTTCAGATCCAGAAGCCATTGAAATAAACTGCATAGGTGGATAAACCAGAAGACGTGATGTATCCTGAGTAGGCTCTATAAATTGTGAAAGATAAATTGGGACTTCAACTTTCTGTGTCTGTTTAAACTTTAAAAGATTGGAGAGTATAAATTTTTTAAATTGTTCTTCTTCTTCAAGAAGTGTTTCTTTTTTGCCATTAATGAACTCGATAAGTTGATTGGTTTTCTCTGCGATCTTTTTTGCTATATCGACTAACTCGTTAATTTGGTTATCTCTTTCTGTTTCTATCTCAGAGAGCTGCTTTTGTTGTTCGTTCTTTAGTCTTGCTAATGATTCGGTTCTTTCTGCTTCTGTTTTCTCTATAACTTCTCTTTGTTCTTTCATTAGACGTTCAATGTTTTCATTTTGTTCCTTTGTTACACGATCAACATGCTCATTCAAATCATTTATCTTCTTTTTTGACTCATCTTCGATTGTGTTTATCTTCGATTGGGTATCTTTCTCCATAGCAGATAATTCTCTGCCACCATCCTTTATGCGGGATTTTAATTCTTTTATCTCGCTTTTGCTAGCATCTTTCATATGAGATTCCATTGAATTTGCTAGACCACTTATCTGAATTTCAAGGATATCCTTTACGTCAGCAAATTGAAAGTTTTTTGCTTTTATCTCATCGTATTGTCCCTGAACTGAGCTTATCATATCGCCAAAGCGGTTTAATAAAGTTTCTAGAGTGCCGCCAATACTAGTTTTTAGGATATTAGTCGCATTTAGATCTCTTGCAGAAATCGTATCAGCATTCTTTTTTTCTTTTTCCTCTAAAACCATCGTAATTTGTCTATCAGTATCCTCTCTTAATCGCCTGAGGGTTTCTTTGTATTCGACTCTAGTGTCATCGAGATGGCGAGCAGTGCTTGATCTGGTTTCTACAAGCTTTTCATCCCATTCCTTCTTCTTAGCATCAATTTTCATTTGGGTGTTCTCTTTGGTTCGTTGAAGTACTTTACCATACTTATTGTTCAGTTTTTCGATATTTTGCTCGATCTTGTTTGTGAATTCACTTCGTTTTCTCGAAATAAGAGCCTGTATGGTTGGTAAAGTCTTCATATTTTCCTCAATGGTATGAAAGGCTTCATCAAAGATTGAAGTAACCTGAGATAATTCATCTTTTGAGATTTCGAGTGGTAACTCTGTAAATTGTGGGATTGATCGTGGTTTTCTAAGCCAGTAAAACTCTGTAATATCTTCCAAATATTTAAGAGTGCTAAGAGTATATACAAGATACTTCTCAGCACTCAGATCTGCTAAGAAATTTTCAACACGTGTAAATGCACTAATGAAGTCAGAAATTTCAGATACTGATAACATACTTTCAAAATCAGTTAAAATTAATGAAGTCATGGTTTCAATTGTCGTGGGCACGGAAAAGGTGTCAACCAATAATGCACCTGTTCTATAAGGCAATACCCAGATTGGGACGTGAAGTGCACAAATAGAGTCAAGAATTTCTTTTTTCTTTCTCTCATCTTCACACAACATGAATATTGATGCCAGTTCTGTATTGAGGTCTACTTCCGTAATCTTCCGTTCCTTATTTTCTAAGTAAGGAAACTTTTCAATCAAAAACGGCATCATTGTTTCAACTGCAAAGAGTTCTGAAGGTAGTGCTTCCTCAACTGGTGCAGATATTTTGTCAATTTGACTTGTATAGGATCTACGAACGTTTAAATCTGGGTCGATGTCATATACAACTATATGGTCATCGTGTACGATTGTCTTGCTAAGAATAAACATACCTGGCGGGAGTTGTTCAAATTCTTCTTCTGAAACGTCCAAAGATTCCTGTTTTCCACACTTTGGGCAAGTGACTTTGAGATTATTCTTCATATCCCAGTCTCCATCATGGGTGTGTGACTATGAAATTGCTTTTCATATCTTGCATTCTGTCAAAAGGTGAGAGTGCGTATTAGTAACCATATAAATTAAATTTTACATTTTTATGAACACAGCTAGGTTCAAAAGGATACTAGATCCACTTATTTATACTAATTAAAAAGACTATAAATAATTTTTACTACCTATAAAGGTTTATAAAACATCTTGTAAATGATGTAGATACAGTTTCAATCCTTCTTAAGATAGAATGAAATACTAACGAGCGCATCATATGTTATAAGAGAAATAAACGCCTTTAAAATATATTTATCGCTATTAGTTAAACGGAGAAGCGCAAATTTGCTTATGAAAATTGGAAGGAAAATTCATTGATAAGATGATTTTCCACAAGATACAAATAATATGGTGGTTTTAATTACTACGAGTTTCAAAAGTCTTCAGCGTATCTTTAGGGCACATAAACGCTCTTTTCAGAGGCGAAACGAATGCGAAAGTGGAACAAATTTGCAGTCTTAATCCTCTCATGTATATTACTTTTCCAATTTGTATCTGTAACCGTAGCTCAAAGACAAACTGAGACTGTGAACGAGTACTATGAATATTCAGACTCAAATGGATATCTTTGTAATCTTAGAGTAAGCTTATTTGGATTTCCAACAATTGAAAATCGAAAAGAAACATACACCGCCACATTAACCGTACAAAATCTTGCCTCAGATGTAGAAATAAGATTGAAAAGAATCAGTTGGGAAGTTGAAACTGACGATGATACTGAAGATGGTTCTGACGAAATTGACAATTCACTAAAAAATATTGGCGACTCATATGAGTTTCAATTCAATGTAAAGTCGATTTCCGATGAATATTCAGGTGATGCAACACTTACTGCCGAATTTAGGCACGACATTTATCGTGAAGGTAGTAAAAAAAAGCCTGATGAAAAGTCGTCCATCTCTGCTGATCTTGAGGTTTATGTAGTAGAGGAGGAAAACCCTAGTCCCACAAATCCCAGTGATGGGAATGGATTCTCTGGAAATACTCCGTCATTTAGAGCTATAAGTAACTTCTTGCCTGGATTAATAGTGCTCATTCTCATATTTGTAATAATAGGTGCCATTGCCCGAAAGAGGAAGCCCAGGCGTGAAAGCGCAATGATCCCTACAATAAGCACCACACAAATTGAAAGTTTGACTTATGATGAATTATTAGGACGAAGAGAAGTTCTAGAAGAAGGATTAAGAAGAATTGAAACTCAATTGAATTCAGGTTTGCTCTCACCTCAACAATATATGGAGACTTATACAAAATATAGGTCTGAATGGATTAATGTGAACAGAAGGCTTTCTGAAGCGGGAATTAGTGTAAGTGATGATGAAAGTGAAATTGTGACACCCCCTTCAGTTGAAGATGTTGCATGTCCGTCCTGCGGTGTGCCTTATCCAAGCGAAACACTATTTTGTCCTAATTGTGGTGAAGAACGCGATAAATGTACTGTATGCTTATTACCAATGGAAGCTGGAAGTGTAATTACTAAGTGTCCACATTGCGGCGGGATTGCCCACAAAGATCATCTACAAGAATGGGTGAAAATAAAAGGATTTTGCCCAAAATGTAAAAATAAACTCACAGAATACGACCTAATTCAATGAAGGCAACTTTTCATTACTTTTTCTAACAAATGCCTGATGTTTTAACTAACGTTAATGAAAAAAAAGGATAGAAGACTTTAGGATCAGAATTTCATTTTTAGCATAATCCATTATCTGTCTATATAAAGAGTGCCTGCTATGGCATAGTTTTCCTTAGGCATATCATTAATAATGATTCGCACAGCGTCTTTGGGGCAGTCAAGTGCGTTAACGACAGCCTCTGTAACCATTTCGACTAGTTTGCGCTTTTTTTCTAAAGGTCTTTCGAACAAAGTGATTTGTAAGATTGGTATTTTGATCACCTTCTAAAGTTTTCTTGATCTACCACTACTATAACCTCACTTTTAAAAACCAATACAGGTTCATAATGGAAAAAGGTGATTGAATGAATATTGAAGGGCATATTGATGAACTTCGAGCTCAATTTCCGGTCATAAAACGCTATACCTATTTGAATCACGCAGCGGTGGGACCTCTTCCGCAACGTGTGCTTGATGAAGTGAGTAGGATAAATCAAGATAAGGGGTACAGCGGAGGACTTCACTGGATGGATTGGGAGGAGGAAGCAGAAGAAACTCGAAAGATCATTGCAAGATTAATTAATGCACATCCCGAAGAAATTGCCTTCGTACAAAATACATCCGTAGGACTTTCAATCATAGCAAATGGATTAAATTGGGAAAAAACAGACAATATAGTCATAAACGATTTAGAATTCCCTTCAAATTTATTTCCCTGGCAAATTCAAGCAAAAAGACATAGACTTGTAACAAAAACTGTACAAAATCGGAATGAAAAACTAGCTATGGAAGATTTCGAAGAAAAAATTGATAGGCATACGAAAATCGTGGCGGTAAGTCACGTACAGTTTAGCAATGGATTTAAAGTAGATTTACAACGTTTATCTAAGTTGGCACACGAGAATGGTGGATATGTTATAACAGACGCCGTACAAAGCCTTGGTCAAATGCCTATAGATGTTAAAAAATTAGACGTTGATTTCCTTGCAACAAGTGGATATAAGTGGCTGCTGTCGCCTATAGCTACAGGTTTTTTATATATCAAAAAGGATTTAATAGACGAAATCGAGCCATCTATTGTAGGTTATCGAACTGATGAGAATTATCACGAGTATTCCTATCGAACTATAAATCCTGCCAAAAATGCACGCCGATTTGAGCATGGGCAGATTAATTTTCCTGGGATCGCTGGGATGCGAGCAGCAATTGAAATTCTTGAGAGTTTTGGCATTCATAATATCGAAAGACGAATTCGAGAACTAGTAGATCGCCTCATAATTGGCATTTCTGAATTAAAAGGGCTTAAAGTACTTTCATCTCTGAAACCAGAACACAGAAACGGCATAGTCAAAGTCGGTGGTTTAGAAAGTCCAGATGAAGTAGTAACAAAACTCAAAGAGGATAATATCGTCATTTCCTCACGTGCGGGAGGACTCAGAATTTCACCGCATTTTTATAATACTGAAGGAGAAATCAAACAATTACTGGATGCATTATCTTTCCTCACTCAAAGTTGATGCAAATCGGTCAGTATGCCAATCGGATTTTCGTGAGTGAGCAATTTTACCCTTTTTGCAGTATCCTTCGATTGTATCTCCTTGCAAATGCATTAACCGCTTTAGTATATTAATTACGGATCTTACCTCAAAAGTATTTGCTGAAAAGCCTACTTGGTTGGAGATATATTTCCAAAGTTCTTCTTCTGATACTGCTATATTTTCGCATATTGTGGAGTTTTCAATTATTTGAACAAATTGCGCAAGACGTTCAAATTTATCTAAGATTTTCAATGTTTTTTCGCCTTTCCCTGTGAGCTGATAATAGAGAACAAAAAAATCTTCTGGTAAAGGATTCGGTCCAGCCTTTACTACGACACCCCTTCTAGAAAGTTCTGAGAGGCGAGCTTGAACGCTTTTTTCGGCTAAACCAGTTATGTCGGCGATTTCTTCGGCTGTCAATTTGAATTTTTCTGGATTTCCTTTAGTAAGGGCTTTTATAATTTCCGAATAATACGTAGGTAGTTTTTGCAAAGCAACTGTTGCTGTAGCATCTTTAATTTTGTATCTTATTCTTTCTGTTTGCACTATTTCTGCTTCTTTAAGTTGTCGCAACAGTATAGATGCAAATGTGCGTGAAACATCTAAGATTTTTTGCAACTGTTTGTTAGTTTTTGGTTCTCGGAGAGCGTTAATGCACTGTATTTTACCATTGACTTCCGAAATTTTCAACTTACCTAAAATAACAACCGTTAAAACGCATATTGGTGTCGGTACACATGAATCGCCTGTTATTTCGACTAAATCTCGTCCTTGAAGTCTTAAAAGATATCTTGACAAAAATTTGCTACGGTATCGAGGAGCGTAATCAACAGTTTTCATAATGGTATCGATATCAGTGGTTCCATGCTTGTAGAGTCGATATAATACCTTTGCGCAAATATTATTTCCCAGAGCTCGTATTGCTACTCCAGCAGAAACCAGAATAAGACCTCCTAGCAACTCAATCCAAGTAAGATCTAGAGTGCAAAGTATCTCGCATTTTAGAAAAACTTTTTGCGTTATTCGGCTATTTTCCTCGCGGATTCGGATTCAACCTTTATATTTTCGTATGAATATATATCAATTTCCGTTCTTACATGATGCGGTTACGATTCCTATAAATACATGATATGAAACATCAATGAATGAAATACAATATAATATTTACGAGGACATCAAATGCTTGATGAAATTGATCAAAAAATTGTTGAGCAATTACAAAAAGATGCTCGGCAAAAAAATACTGCCATAGCAGAAAAAATCGGTATTGCAGAATCAACAGTAAGAAAAAGAATCAAGGAAATGATGCGGAATAGAATCATTTCTAGTTTTTCCGTGCAGTTGGATCCTACTGCAGTAGGTTATACGGTCGCCATTGTAGGAGTCGATACAGATCCTGCTAAACTACTCGAAGTGGCAGAAAAGTTAACTTCATTTGAAGAAATACGCTCTGTACAACTTAGTACAGGAGATCATCATATAATGTGCGAAATTTGGGCAAAAGAAAAAAAATTATCCAAGTATATTGAAGAAATCAGCGTTCTTAAAGGCGTAGAAAAAGTATGTCCTGCAATTGTTATGGAGCGATTAAAACCATAGAATAAATATTTACAGAACAGCAAGATCGTAGAAATCAATATATACCCATGCAAATTTTTTCAAAAACTTTTTGCAAGCATGATAATCGTGAAATTTCATTTTGCAATTGAGAGATAATCTCGTTAATGATTTTATAGTCCTTTATAAAATTGAGTGCTGAATAATGAACATTGTAGAGTAGCAGACCCCAAGCAGGTGCTGGAGGAATTCCTTTTTTAGGAATATAGCTTGGATCCAAAAGTTTTTGGAACTCACTTGAGGTTATTAAACTTTTACTAACTAAAACTAGCACAAGAACGATTTTTCGTACCATTTCCCATAGGAAACTTTTTCCTATGACATCAAACTGAAGGATGTTATGTATCTTTTTGAGTTTTAGTTGAATTATTTCTCTCATCGGACTAGTATGATGATTGACTTTTGAAAGATTTTTAAAATTGTGAATACCGATTAGATGATCTGCGGCGTTTTTCATTTTTTCTAAATTCATAGTCTCCTCATAAGGCAAGAAATATTTGTAATGCTTAGAAAGTGCATCAAACCTTGGGTTGAATTCCTCTGAAACTTGTGAAATTGCCCAAACGCGTATATCTCGTGGGAGATTGGCATTTAATTGTCCTAATATTACTTTTTTAGAGGTTGAGAACGCAATTACCTGCCCTAAAGCATGAACTCCTCTGTCAGTCCTCCCAGCCGCCCTATAGCGAAAAATTTCGGAGTCTTCAATAAGTTCTGCATTTTGAAATGCTTTAAAAAGACATCCTTCGATTGTTTTTAACTTCTTCTGTCGCTGAAACCCATAATAATTCGTTCCGATGTAGAAAACCTTAAGTGCGTAGCGAGGCACTCAGAAACACCAAATGAGCAAGGTTACTCAAGTTGAATTTGAAGGTCAATTTCTCGAATTTTTTCGGGAACTTCTTTAAGTTCCTTAATAACTCCCATAACAACTGCACGAAACAGATCCTGAACGAACCCTTTCATCACAATATTCTTTCCATCTATTGTCAAGTCCACTTTGGTGAACATTGTTATACATTGTCTAACGTCTGCCTCACCTGCACGGACAGCTTTAGCAAGATCTTCACAAGTATCATAACCACAAGATTTACAGTCAATGCCCGGTAACTGATTGACAAAAATAGTCTGTGCACGAGATTCAAGAAGATTTACTAATTTTTCACTTTCATTTATTTTAACTACCGGAGCATCGAGATCTAGTTTCTTGAGTTCCTCCGGTTTTTCAACTATCCTTCCAGAAACTGCGATTAAATTTTCCAGATTAATATTTTCCAAATCTTCTGCAGCATCTGCAACAATAATTTTCGGATATTTTGAATGGCGGAATCCCTCAATTATAACATAGTCTAAATTCTTTGGAAGTTTGTCTAATGCAGTTTCTGGAATTATAGGGAGCTCTGATGAATTCCAAATAGTAAGGAGTTCAGAATCTGTTATTACTCCCGTAGCAGAAGCCCCTGCTGTAATGTGTTTCCACGTATCTTTCTTAGGGGTATCAAATGTACCACCATGAATATGTTTAACTGTTCCAATACGAAGACCCTTTTCTGTTAAGTTTTTAACCAATCCTTCTACTACAGTTGTTTTACCGACGTTTCTCTTTGGACCGACAACGCAAACTATGTATGTGAACATCTAATCTCACCTGGCTTTCTTAATCCAATAAGGGATAATTTCAATAGATTATGTGGAAGTTTTAGGCTTCAACAAATGAGAAAAAACACTACACTTATATGTTTAACCTGTGCGGATTTATTTGCGATTTGAGACTACTTATTTACAAAGAGTATTGCTGTAGATCGATTAAAGGTTTTTGATGACGTCATCCTTGTCCATAACAATATGGCAGTAATAGCAGCGTATGCGAAGGGGTTCCTCACTTCTGATTATAAAATGCGGTTCTACAGGTTCCTTCGTATTAGTGACGCAATTGGGATTAATACAACGTGGATAAGCTTTTACGGTCTTAGGAAGTTTCACTCTATTTTTTTCTACAACTTTAAAGTCTCGAATGATGTTAATTGTTGCATTAGGAGCGATTAAAGCAATAATATCAACTTCCTGCGGCTCCAATTCACGATCTTCAATTTTTACGATATCTTTTCGGCCAGCTTTGCTACTTGGAACATTAATAGCAATGGAAATGGTGTTACCTTCCTTTCCAGATATACCACAAATTTTCAAGACAGTTAAGGCATTTCCAGCGGGAATATGGTCAATCACTGTCCCATTACGTATCTTTCTAACTCTTAGTTCATCTTCTATGGAAAGCCCTCCATATAGCTTGTCTTTTAGAGTTGATCATAATCTTCTCTTTAAAATGTTTTACTAATTTGTCGTAGATTTTTTCTCTTATCCATTATTAAACTAAGTCTTTTATCTATGATATTAAATCCTAAGTTTTCGGAAATTAAAAATTAAAAAGATAAGACTATCAAAATAATTACAAAGAGAATTAATTATCACACATTCTTGAAGAGGCGAAAAACATGGATTTTTCTGGGCGGCATATTATGTCCATTCAGGACTTTTCACGTGATGAACTTGAACATATTTTCAAAGTAGCAAGTGAAATGGAAAATTATGTTAAAACAGGAAGTGATATTCTCAAAAATAGAATTTTGGCAACTCTTTTTTTCGAACCATCCACAAGGACTCGTCTTTCTTTCACTTCCGCTATGTACCGCCTTGGTGGAAATGTTTTAGGTTTTGATGATCCTAAGATGAGTTCTTTCAAAAAGGGGGAAACTCTTGTTGATAGTATCCGTGTCATAGAATCATATGCAGACGCAATTGTAATTAGACATACTATTGAGGGGAGTGTGACGCTAGCGGCTGAGTATTCGAATGTACCGATCATCAATGCTGGTTCTGGAACGCTTGGTCACCCCACGCAAGCCATGTTAGATCTTTTCTCAATTCTTAGGGAAAAAAATACGATTGATGGGCTTACAATTGGTATACTTGGGGATCTAAAATTTGGAAGAACTGTGAAATCACTTGCTTATGGTTTAGCTAATTATGATGTTAAACTGGTTTTCATAGCCCCAGAACTGCTGAGGATGCGCCAAGATGTCTTAGAAGATTTAAGCGAAGCAGGGAAATCAATTCGTGAGGTATCAGAACTCGATGAGATCATATCTGATCTTGATGTATTATATGTTACACGAATACAAGAAGAAAGATTTCCTGATCCTTCAGAATATGAAAAGGTTAAAGGATTCTATGTGATTGATCGCCGTACCTTAAAATCTACAAAAGAAGATCTAATTATCCTGCATCCATTACCACGAGTAGGCGAAATCGCGAAGGATGTAGATTCTACAAAACATGCAAGATACTTTAAACAAAGTTATTACGGCCTAGTAGTTAGAATGGCGCTCCTTTCATTAATCATGTCCTAGCACTGTTTTCTTTTCTAGCTCACACTTTTTTTGAAATTGGACTTATCAGAAGAAGAAAATGAGGAAAATTACAGAAGAAAGATAAAGTACCGCAAAAAGGACAGGGAAAGTCGTTTTGGCGACATGTGCGGCCTTTGCAACTCCTTCCAAAAGGTTTTCAAAGCTTCTCTCTCCAATTATCTTTACATTTTCTAGAGTCCCTTTAATCACTCCAACTTCAACTTCCTCAAGGTTCTCACTAGCCTGTTTTATGCCTTCGCGAACATACGCGACAATTTTTTGATGGTCAATTACTTCTCCAATAGGATGATAACCACTTCTACTCGGACCTAATGCATTTACAGTATGCGTATCTGATGTCATAACCTCAATTTCATCCATTTCTTTTATGTTTTGAATGATTTTTTCTCTGAGGCCAATAACCATATTATTGCTATCGAAAAGAACATAAGCGGCTCTTTGTCCAGCGACATTAACGAGCAATACTGCAATTCCACATTCGCCCATTCCTTCTTCTTTCTTTATGTCTGGATATAAACGATGAATTCCTATTTTAAGTTCAGAACTCTCTTGTTTTTGGATTTTTTCTATTGCTTTTTCTCCATCGATTAGTAATTGATTCGCAAGTTCTGATCCCGGAAATATATAAGGCGAATCGTCACCCAAGCAATTATGGGCATCTATTATGGCAATCTCTGTTCCAAAATGACTTTTTATAAGGTCAATTAAGGATAATCCTACCTCAAGCGAAATATCCTCCATTGTTTTAGGAGATCGTGTGGCTATCAAAACAATTTTTTCATTGAATTTTTGGCAGCTTATCTGGAATTCTTCACCTATTATTCTTACAAAAGGAGTCGCTGACGATTTAAACACGATCTCTTTTGTGAGCAGATTCTGTATTTGTGACAGCACTTTTTCATTTTCTCTCTGGCTTACAAGGTTTAACGCGTGCGTTGAAGGACCGTGAAACACCAATACTTCACAATTAAATTCTTCTTTCAACTTCTTGCTTAAATAGAAAGGCAAATTACTACTTCCCACATCCTTAAATGGACCTGGATGGAAGGAAGGGATAATAAATATGGATTTTAACTCTTTTTCTCGACGAAAGAGAAGTATAGTGATTGGGAGACTCGTTACTTCTCCTATGTCTTCAAGGAGTGCCTCTAAGTCATCACCTTTTCCTGAAAACCAGTCCTTAACAAATGCACGAAAGAGGGCGTCTCCATGCACTCCAACTATCTTTTTTACAGAATTACTAACATTTTTGAGATAGAGATACATTCCAAGCAGTAGAGCAACTGAAATTATGCCAAATGCCAAAAAAATAGGAATTCGATCATCATTGTTGAACTTCAGCCAAGTAAATGCTACCAGACTAAGTAACGGATGAATAAACGTGTGAAATAACGTATTACCTATGGTTTGTGGTGTTAGAAATGTAAATGCGAGATATCTCAAAATAACTATGGTTGCCACTCCAAGAATAGCCGATGAAAGAAGAAGTCTATCAGATTGAAAGATTGACATGCTAATTCTTCCAAAAAGGAGTATTATTCCTAAGAAGACGTTACAAATCACACCGGTTGCAATCAAACGACGTATTGTTAAAACGCTGCGATATTCGCCGAGAAGTGAATATGAAACGATGGCAGAGGCAAATATTGGAAGAAGAAAAATCGTTAAACCAAATAGAAACATATCAGTTATCATATTCAAAAAAGAGGTAATAGGAAATTCCAATAGGATTAAACCGTAAATAACACTTGAGATAAAGGCTATCAAAACCAAACTACTACTCGAAGGAACTGAGAAAAGGCTTTTGTACAAGCCGACAACCCTTGATACATTTTTTGTATGATAGGACTGATCATCCATTTTGCTACCCTCATCGCTTGTTTGAGCTCGTGTATATTGGTTAATCTTCGTATTTTTTCTGATCATTTTTGCCAAAATTCATTTGGATCAATCAACTACAAACTCGAAAGAGAAAAGTATGAATTCTTTAGTACTTTCAAAGAATTTAAAAAACTTTACACAAACATCATCAATTGAGAGAAGGAAAGGCGACACACAAGATTTTTTGATAAAGAGGGGTTATTTCAACTTACTGCGTCAATAGTAAACGGTGAAAAATCATGAGTGAAAAATATCTCTCGATATCCAACGGAGAGAGATGTCCCGTATGTGACAATTCAACAATGAAAGTTACTGCAAGAGAGATTGAAGTTCCACATTTTGGGTACACCTTGTTATATTCGAGTCTCTGTCGCAACTGTGGATTTCGACAAAGCTGGTCATATCCGCTTGAGGCACGTTCACCTCATAGATACACGTTATATGTTTCAGAACCTTCTGATTTAACCTCACGGGTAATTAAGTCAAACACAGCATCGATAAAAATACCAGAGCTTGGGTTCAGTTTAGAATCCAAGATGTCATCCGACCCTTTTATAACAAATGTTGAAGGTGTACTTCAAAGAGCTAAGTCTGCTATGCAAACGTTAAATTCATGGGCAGAGTCTCAAGAGGAAAAAGAAAAAATTAAAAAAATAATATCAGATATAGATCTTGCTATAGCAGGAGAACTCTCTTTTACATTGATTATTGAAGATCCGCTTGGAATAAGCACCATAAAAGCAACAAATCCAAAAAAATTAAAAATAGAAGAATTAAGTTCATCGGAGGACCTCCAGTAGTTTTTAAACCTTACTGGCAGGAATATAGAAGTTTTTTTCCCAATTTTCTAGTTTAAGTCATTTAGCTTCAAGTTCTCCGTGAAGGATATATATAAAAGTAATAGTGGATTTTCAATATACTTGAAGAGACCCCTTGAAGGGAATTCTCTGATAACCTTCGACAGTTTTTAATAAAGGGTATATCTTTGCGATTCTTTATCTGTTAACCTACTTATGCATCGCATTAAATCTAGAAAGAGGTAACTTTACATGGGCGAAAGAGATGAATTTAGCGAAGAGCTTGATATTGACTTTAAGACTACAAAAGATTTACCTGTAGATAAACTATTAATCGATCAGGTAATCGGTCAAGAAAGAGGCGTTTCTGTTATTAGAAAAGCTGCAGCTAAGAAAAGAAACGTCCTTTTAATCGGTCCCCCCGGTACAGGAAAAAGCATGTTGGGAGCCGCAATGGCACAGCTTATTCCAAAAGAACAACTTGAAGATATTCTTGCTATACCAAATAGAAAAGATCCAAACACTCCGAAGATAGTCGTTGTGCCAGCGGGATCTGGGGAACAAATAATGCTCTACCACCTACAAAGAGCTAACAAATCAAAAGGATTACGCAACTTCATCTCCATTATGCTTCCCGCAGTTATTATTATTTTAGCCTTTATGACCGGTCAGTGGTTAATGGGTATTTTCGTTGCCCTAGTCGCCTTTTTGATCATAAATCAGGTGAAGATAAGATCTGAGCAACTCGTTCCAAAGTTACTAGTGGATAATGGCAGAAAAGAATATGCCCCATTTCTAGAAGCAACAGGTGCTCATTCTGGCGCAATGTTAGGTGACGTTCGGCACGACCCATTCCAGTCTGGAGGACTAGGAACCCCTGCACATGAACGTGTTGAAGCAGGGTTAATTCATAAAGCGCATAAAGGAGTTCTCTTTATCGATGAAATTGCAACTCTCAAACTAAGAACTCAACATGACCTTTTATCGGCAATGCAAGAGAAAAGGTTCCAAATAACAGGCCAGAGCGAATTAAGTAGTGGTGCCATGGTTCGAACAGAGCCAGTACCCTGCGACTTCATTCTCATAGCAGCAGGCAATTTAGATACCGTCCAGAAAATGCACCCCGCTCTGCGATCAAGAATTCGAGGGTATGGTTATGAAGTGTACATCAACGAAACAATCCCAGACACCCCAGAGAATAGACGAAAATATGTGCAGTTCGTGGCTCAGGAAGTAAAAAAAGATGGAAAGATTCCACACTTCACTAAAGAGGCAGTTATCGAAATCATCCGCGAGGGAAGAAGAAGAGCCGGGAGAAAAGGTCATTTAACGTTAATGTTAAGAGATCTTGGCGGTTTAATCAGGGCTGCAGGAGATCTTGCGAGTGAACAAGGCGCTATACATGTTACTGCGGTACATATTATTAATGCGAAAAAATTGGCCCGAAGCTTAGAACAACAAATCGGTGATAAATATATCGAACGAAAACGAGAATATGAGGTTATTCGAGTAACAGGGAAAGTTGTCGGACGAGTTAATGGGC
>JAECRW010000181.1 GCA_016294985.1 Candidatus Sifarchaeum marinoarchaea
TATCAGATTGAAACATATTAGCATTCTGATAGTGCAATGAATTGAATTAAAATATTATAAATAATAAGTATAGAGCCGTTAGGTTAATTACTTAAACCAAAATTGTCCAACATATTTACTAAAGGAGGGATGAGATAATGCCTAAAAAAATAAAAGTTAAGGTCAAGTTGCCAAAGAATGTAATCGGCTTTATGGACGAATTAATCGATAGAGGCTACTACCAATCTCGTTCTGAGATGTTCCGTGTGGCATTAATTGATTTAATTATAGAAAAATTCGATATCGATATTGACGACATTGAGCCAGACATTCTTGAAGAGTTTGAAGAAGAAGAGGAAGAAGAAGAGGAGGAAGAGGAAGAATAAGAGAAGAAAAATAAGAAAAAGAAGAAAAAGAAGGAAGAAGAAGAAGAGGAAGAAGACGAGGAAAAAGTTATAGTTGCAGAACCACCAGCACTATTAGAAGCAGCATCAGAAGAAAAAACAGAAACTGAAGAAATAGAAGCAGGAAAAGAAGAAGAAATAACGGAAATGGAAGAAGGACCCGAAGAAGGACCCAATTAGTGAAAGAATTATTAAAGCGCCCAGGAGAGGGCGACAACTTAAATTTTTTAGTTAGTATGGTAAACCTTTCGAAGTGTCTGCCATTGCGCATAAAAGCGCTGTTTTTTCTCTTTGTATAGTTCTACTAATTTTGGATCTGGATTAATCGTCGTCTTATAGCGAATTAATTTTTCTAAATCACTTGGAGATTTATACAGTTTTAATTTTAGAAGGGCTGGCATCAAGGCTCCAATGTGCGGTGTTGTTTCTTTAACAATCTTAACTGGTTTTTCATATAAAGACGCTCTTAGTTTGTTCCAGAAGGGCCATTTAGTTGATTTTCCTATTACCTTGACTTCAGATATAGGCTGAAAGAGTTCTTCGAATATTGAAATGTATGTAGATTCCATAAGTGTCATGCCAGTAATTAATCCTCGAATAATATCGCCTCTTGCTTCTTGAGGAGTTTTATCCTTAGGCCAAATATCCAAGAAAGCGGCACCCATCTGTGGATCATCAAAAGGACTTCGATCACCTTGAGGAAAGAATATACACTCATCTTCAGGATTAGCATGCTTTTCTGCCAGAGGGATCGCTTCTTGCAAAGGTAAACCGATAATTTTTTCGATGAACCAACTGAAAAATGTGCCTGCCGCACCCGTCGCTGCGCCTGCTAAATATCCTTTAATCGGATGGCGATGATAGTAAATCGCGGGATGTATTGGCAAATCTTCTTTTTCAACAACAATTTTAGGAACGGTTGTGCTTCCAACATTGATTCCTGTATCATTGGGATGCAATAATCCCATAGTTAAAGATCCTGCGGTCCCATCAGTCATACCTTGACAGATTATGGCATTTGAAATACCAAGTTTTTCAGCTAGTTCACTTTCTGCTGCACCCATTGGTGTTCCCGGTGGCACAATTTCTGGAAGTAGATCAGAAGAAATTTTTGCATCTTCGAAAATGGATGTTATCCATTCTGGACGAGATTTTGTAATATCTGCGCCTAGTTTCATACTATTTGTCCAATCCGTTTGAATTTCGCTCCATTCCTTATTTTCCTTCATATAGAGAGTATATAGAAGCCATGTAGTAGACGGTACTATCCAGTTAATGTTTAGAAATGTTTGAGGATTTTCCTGTTTTAACTCTATGATTTTCGGAAGAGGAGATGTTGTAGCAATTTTGCTCCCTCCGTTTATAAGCTCTTTGATTGATTCGCTTTCGTAAAGTTGTGCCACAGTTTCCTTTTTTGCTTTCTTATAATACATTAACGGGGAGAAGAGCGGTTCACCGTATTTGTCAACAAGAATCATAGTTCCTGAGGTAGAGTCAACGGTGAGGATTTTCTTGTCAGCTGGTATCTCTTTAAGCATTTCAATTGGAAATATTTTGATAAGAGCATCAATCCATTTGTTCGTAGTTTGTTCTTTGATTTCTGTTTCTTTCGCAGTTAATATGGTTCCATTAATATCATAAACTGCAACACGTAATCCAGAAGTACCTAATTCTATACCTATTAAGCGTATATCGTCCAAAACTATTACACCTCAAAAATAACAATAATAAAAAGCATTTTAATAATCCAAGATGTTTCAATAAAAAATAAGTCAGCTCATGTTACTAAACAATTTAAATTCCCAGCAGAAGTTTCTAAATGAAGTTTTTAAAAGTTTACCTCTTGTAGCTGAAAAAAAACAAGATTCTGATATCATAGTTTATACGGTGATTATGGTTCCTGTTTTCCCCTTTAGTGCCTCACCGATCTTTTCAACAGAAGTAATGACAGTCTTCTTTCCTCCAGCGATTAAATAGCGTATTGCTGCACTAATTTTCGGTGCCATTGAACCCGGTAGAAAATGTCCCTCTTTAAGATATTTCTCAGCCTCATCTACAGTCATGGAATCCAGCCATCGTTGGTTTGGCTTACCAAAATTTAATGCTACTTTTTCTACGTTGGTAGCTATAAGAAATAAATCAGCGTCCGTCTTTTGCGCTAACAGACCTGAAGCAAGATCTTTATCGATTACAGCATGATCAACGCCTCGTAGAAGTCCAGTTTCTTTATCTCTTGAAATTGGGATTCCTCCACCACCTACACAGATAGTTATGATTCCTTCTTCAACTAATTTCTTTATTATATCAATTTCAACAATTTCTAAGGGCTCTGGCGAGGCAACAACTCGTCTCCAAGTCCCTCTTGCATCTTCTTTCATTTCCCATTTCTCTTGTTTAATTAATCTGCGGGCAGTCCCTTTATCATAGCGACTACCTATTGGCTTTGAGGGGTTTTGAAACCCTGGATCATTTTCATCCACTATAACTTGCGTCAAAACGGTAACAATTTTCTTAGGAGGACAAGCACACGTAATCATACAACGATTTAATGTTTGTTGAAGAATATATCCTATCAATCCTTGAGATTCTGCTCCACATACGTCGAGTGGAAGTGGATATACTTCAGGAGACGATAATTCAACACGTCGAAGAATATGTCCAATTTGAGGTCCATTCCCATGGGTCAAAGCGATATTCCAATCATCCTTAATCATTTCTGTTATATGCATACAAGTCTCTTTTGCTACTTCAAATTGCTCCTCAATAGTCCCTCTTTGTCCCTCCTTTATTAAAGCATTTCCTCCTATTGCTAAAACTGCTTTTTTCACGATTTTCCCCTCTTAATTAAAAACTGTTAATATTCAGCTTATTTTAAACCCTTATTCTTCACGAACTCTGTTAAAATATCTTTAAGTGTTAGGTCTCCGATTTCCTCCAAT
>JAECRW010000032.1 GCA_016294985.1 Candidatus Sifarchaeum marinoarchaea
TGTAGGGAGGCCTGCTAATCGTGCTACTTCGACTCCGTACGATTTATCAGTAGCACCAGGTAGAATCTTATGTAAGAACAAGATTTCCTTGCCTTTTCTTTTAACTGCGAGTTGATAATTTTTAATGCGAGGATAATAACCCGCTAACTCTGCCAATTGATGATAGTGAGTTGCAAATAGCGTCTTTGCCTGTGCATTCGGATTTTGATGTAAAAACTCTGCAACGGCCCATGCAATCGACATTCCATCGAAGGTTGATGTTCCCCTCCCGACTTCGTCAAGAATAATGAGGCTTTTACTTGTTGCGTTATTAAGAATGTTTGCCGTCTCCAACATCTCCAGCATAAAAGTACTTTGTTGCATTGCAATAAAGTCCCATGCGCCCACTCTCGTGAAAATACGATCACATATTCCTATGTTAGCACTATCTGCTGGAACGAAACTTCCAATTTGCGCCATCAGTATGATTAGAGCCACTTGTCGTAGATAAGTCGATTTTCCAGACATATTTGGTCCAGTAATGATCAGAATTTGGTTCTCATGCGAATCTAAGTGCGAATCATTAGGAATAAAGTTTTCTTCACTAAGTATTTTTTCTACTACTGGATGCCGTCCACCTTCGATAGTTATTTCATCACTGTCAACAATGACCGGTTTTGTGTATTGATTCTGTGAGGCAATTTCAGCAAGCGTGGTCAGTGTGTCTAGAATTGCAACACTTTGGGCATTTTCTTGAATTTTATCAATTTCTTTAGCTACTTCATTTCTAATTTCGCAAAAGAGTTCATATTCAAGATTTTTAATTCTTTCATCAGCGCCGAGAATCTTGTCTTCATATTCCTTTAGTTCGGGCGTTATGAAGCGTTCAGAATTTACTAACGTCTGTTTACGAATGTATTCTTCTGGAACTTTACCCTTTCGGAGAGTGGCTTTTGTGATTTCAATATAATAACCAAAAACATTGTTGAAACCTACTTTAAGTTTATCAAACCTGGTTCGTCGGCGTTCTTTTTTTTCATATTCAATGAGCCAATTCTTTCCCTCTGTTAAGATGCTTCGAAGTTCATCAAGGTGATCATTAAAGCCTGATTTGATTATATTTCCATCACGAATGGAAAAGGGTGGCTCTTCTTGAATGGATTGTTCGATTAATTGAACTAACTCTGAGAGATTATAGAGATGATCATTTACTGCAGAAAGTAGTTTAGAGTCGGTATGTAGTAGCGTTTTCAACTTTGGAATATGAGATAACGAGTTTTTTAGAGCTACGAGATCCCTGCCGTTTGCTTTCCCTAAGCCAACCTTACTGATTATCCTTTCGATATCACCAATATTCCCTAAAAGTTCCCTTAAGCTGGCACGTAAGAGAGTGTCCATTACGAAAACTTCTACAGCATCTAATCGTTCTTGAGTTTTCTCCTTATTAAGTAATGGGCGTCTCATCCATTTCTTAAGGAGGCGACTGCCCATAGGAGTCTGAGTCTGATCTAAAAGCTCAAGTAAAGTGAATTGTGATGTTCCATCCCTAAGATTGCGAAAAATTTCAAGGCTTCGAAGCGTCTGATCATCTAATAGCATGTATTCTTTCAACGAATATGAGCTGACCTTAGTGATGTTATGCAATTCAGTTTTTTGCGTTTCTTGCAGATAATGAATTATCATTCCTGCAGCACACGTACCCATTTTAAGTGATTCAATACCAAAACCTTCGAGGCTCAATGTGCCAAAATGAGATGTAAGTAATTTATATGTTTCATCGTAACCTGAATAATAGGTATCAATTGATGTTAAAATCATAAATTGCTGCTGCTTTATTATAGAGTCTAAATCCTCATCATCAAGTAGATTTTCTGGCAACAGGATTTCAGCAGGATTTAATCGATTTATTTCATCCTTAAGCTCTTCAAGCGCAGTAATTCCTACGAATTCAGTAACGGAAAACTCTCCTGTTGAAATATCCACCACAGCTAGACCGATTTGCGAACCTTTTCGCACTACTGCTACTAGATAGTTGTTGGTTTTCCCATCTAGAAGATGCTCTCCAAAAAGTGTTCCTGGGGTGATAACTTGGACAACGTCTCGTTTCACTATTCTTCCCTTTGCTACTTGTGCATCTTCTATTTGATCACAAACAGCAACTTTGTAGCCTTTTTTAACAAGTTGAATAATGTATTTCTCAGCGGAATGTATTGGGACACCTGCCATCGGGATGTTTTTATTTTTCTTGTCTCGGGCTGTTAGAGTGAGATTCAATTCCTTCGCGCCTAATCGTGCATCTTCGTAGAACATCTCATAAAAATCGCCAGCTTGAAAAAATAAGATAGTATCAGGATATTGTGACTTGAGCTTTGTCCATTGCTTCATCATATCGGTGGGCATCGAAATCTCCTACTAATACTAAGTATTTTCACTTAAAAGGTAATTGTCTCCGAAGAAGAAAAATAAAGTTAAGAATGAGGGCGAGGAGGGTAATCCTCGGGAAATGGATTTAAGCGACCGATGTGTTATGTGATGCCGACAAATCTGATCTTTCAAGCTATTCTTGATCTTTCTAAATCTTTAGCTAGATTTAGATTTTCCCTCAAAATGTTAAAAAGTGAGTCGAGGGCTTTTTCAGTTTCCAATATACCATCCTGAAAATTAGCAAAGGCAAGAAAGGTGCTATTTTTTATAGTTTCTTGAACATCGTGTTGTGCTGTAGAATCACCTACATAAGTCGGTATACTCTTCGATAAATCGATTAATGCCTCATCACATTTTTCTAAAAGAGTTTCTTCTTTTTGTAAGAGATCAATTACTGAAGGAGGGATATCTGATGAGAATTCCATACCGTTTATATCCTCAGTTAATAGAATGAGGTTTCTTAACTGCTCTGACATACTATCCAGCAATGTGTGTGATTCATCAAAGAAGCTAGCGTGTTTTTTTCTTAATCCTTTAAGAGTCTCAAGATTTACTATATCTTCCGCGGGAATACTTTCTGCTGCTTCCATAAGTTTGGGAAGTTCTCCTTTAACAATTTCCGCTAATTTTGCTTGATTATCTGTATATTCACCACGCAAGGTTTTAATCTTTTTAATCCATTGCCGTAAAGCGACTTCAAGAGTCTTTTCTTTTCTGAATTCTACTGCCATTTTTCACCCTCTATCTAAACTAATTCCTCAAATTACATAGTGTTTTAACAACACCAAAAAAAAGAGAAGAGATCAATCTTTCTATAGGCCATGCGACCATCATCCGGAAATAGTTGCTTTTGTATTGCACAAAAGAACTCTTTGAGCATATATTGACCATACAGAGATATATACTCTCATCAAACAATAGGACAAGAATACATTATAACGTTTTCCAATTTTTAAAAGCTCTCTAAAAAAAATACAATACGCCCTTAAGGCAAGAAATTTCTAAGTTATAACTTGTTACCACACCAGGGACACGCTTTGAAATCTTTTTTAACGGGTTTTCCGCATTTTGAACAATAAGGGAGAGGCTCAGAACAAAATGGACAGAATTTATAGAGATCTTTAAGGGCTGAATCGCAATTTGGACAAATAATCCAATCGGCAGGCGTCGAGGGGCCGTCTTTGTCTTTTATGACTGACTCAACTTCGGAGCCTAGAGAATCATTATTAATAGCAGATATTACAGACTCTGGCTCTGAAAGCTCCCTTCTTTTCTCAAGTAGTTTCTTAAAGCGTTCTTGTTCTTCCTTTATTTCAGCTTTCTTCTTCTTTTTTTCAGCGTTCAAAATTGATTTAAAAGATCTTTTAGTGGAAATAGAATCCCCCTTGATTACACAATCCTCTAATGGTATCTGAATCCGATCTATCTTATTGAACTTTGCAGATAATTTAACTTCAAGAATTACAGTACCAGTAAATTGAACAAATCTTTCTATAGTGCCAAAGGGTCTTCCCTTAGAATCAAAGATATCTGCGCCGACTAACCCAATCCAACCCATTTCACATCAACCTAATATCCTTATTTTATTTTTGTTTGCCTCATTTATTATTGTATCGCAATGGTCACTCATTCTAGGGGAGATTTAAACTATAGAATAGGAAAACAAAGGACTATACAAGAGTTTCGGATAACCTAATGCAATTTAGTATTCTTTTTATCGTATTGATGGACGATTTTTCTAAAAATTAAGAGCTATGATTCTACAGATGCTACTCATCAAAACAAAAAAAGAAGGGAATAGGAGGTGGTTACGCGGTAAGAAGTGCCTGTGTTTCTCTGGCTTTATATACCGCCCCAGGCTCGCCTTTGATAGAGTATTTGATCTCCACCATTTGATCGGGTCGGATATCCTTGATGGACCATTCTAAGACGGTGAAACTCTTGCCTTCAACGAGTCTCGGTCTTTGATCGCTGACGGTTGGATCACTTGAGACTAGTGTGAAGCCTTCAGGTAAGATATCGTTGATGGTGATATCGGGCAGGCTTGCTTCGTCATCAGTAACCAGTGCAATTTCCCCAGGCTTCATTTTGTTCTTATAGTAGATCGCGATCGCATATTCACCCTTAGTAGCACCTTCCTGGATGGATTTTCCGACACGCACTTTGCGCCAGACGTAGGGCTTTATGGCTATTTTAGCTTCTGCAGTTGCACGAAGTTCTTCACCAGCAGGAAATGGTACTAAAACATTGCCTATTGCTTCCACAGGTGAAACGAATTCTTTTCCAGGTTCTGGAGATAAAGGTTGAAGCGCATAATTTACCTCGACACACTCTCTTGGTTTGATTGCACGGATGTTGTCATACTTATTGGCATTCTCAAGTAGGATAGTTAACTGTCTTTCTTTTGAGACATCTTTATCCCTTGGAGCTGTAGTTTTCATAGCTCTTGTGATATCAACTTTATCCTCGCCTGGTCGAACAATGAATGCTTTAACGGTGCCTGGATCTACATCAAAGCCAGGAGGAATTGTTTCTTGAAAAGTTAGGTCATCTAGTGGTGCAGAGCCAGTGTTACATGCCTTTAATGTGGTTGTATTCACTGCTTCTTCGGCAGTACTAATTTCTTCTAATGTATATGCTTTTTCTACTTCCATATCTGCTACGGTTATTATACCTCCGCTCTGTACTACGGAGCCGTTGAGTTCCCTCAGCATCATACTCTTGACCGAAAAGTCCACTTTTTGACCAAATTTGGGCAGTTCCATAACGGGATCTTCCTTGGGATCCGGGAACACGAAGGCTTTGATCCATTTATTCTCGGTATCCGGGCTAAGAGTGACGTCAAGGCGTTCCTCATCGACTATCAGTTGTGGCCGCCGATCCGAGCGTTTCTTGAAAATGCTCTCTTCGGCAGTCTGGCGATAGACTTCTACTTCGCGGAGCAAAACTTCAAAACTAGACAGGTTTTCAAATTCAATGGCACACTCCCAGCGACCGGGAGTCATATCGATCTCATCTTTGTCGATCCAGGTTACGTTCTTGGTATAGCCATCCGATCCCATGAAGGCAATCCCTGACATCGTCATATCCGTAGCTACATAGGTTGCGGTGATCTCGCCCCATTTTAATGGATCTATCTTTTTTGCTGTTAGTGAAACCTTAAAGGTCATAGATTGAGAACCATTAGGATCTAAACTAAACTTTGACCACACAATTTTTTTGCCTTCTTTTTTGGTAGTACCTGCTTTGACGTTTACATCACTTGCGTCTTCTAATTCGCCCAAATCTTTTGCGATGGTTACATTTTCCAACTTTGTTTTTGAAATATTAGTGGCCGTAACTATTACTTCAGCAGTGGAGTCTTTGTCTTTTATTAAGACATTAGGACCTGTTTCCTTTCCTGGTGCAGTATTTACGGATACTTCTAGTTTTATAAAGGGTGTTACTTCATTGAGCGCGTATTTCTTGGCACGTAGTTCACCGGGTTCTAATTCATAGACATCGATGTGACATAAGCCCTCTCGTGCGGCTAAATTAGTATTAACGAGATTTTCCCAGTAACTATCGATATCCCAGACTCTATTGTTCTTGTTGGGATTGTAAAAACCAATTATTCCTGTGCCTTCCATCTTTTCGACTGTACCATCCGCCATGAATACATAGTCTGCCGTCTCAGAGTTGATTACCAGAACCCGTTTCTCATTGGCGTCGCCTGTCTTTTTCCAAACAGGTGAGAGATCTTTCTCGGCTATTAGTTCAAGGTCTTCCTCTTTGAGGTCTACCACCACTCTCCCCCGTGGCACTTCGAATAAAATCGGTCCTTCCTCAACCTTCGGTTCATATTCTGTTGTTACTGGCTTTGGTGGCGCTTTGGCTTCTTCTTCCTCTTCTTCCTCTTCTTCCTCTTCCTCTATTTCTTCCTCATCGACTTCTTCAAACGACACTATTTATCGCTCCTTATTCTTGTTTTTTACTTCAATTTAGAGTAGTATCGAAATATACCCAATTCTACTATTTGAAATTTTTTAAATTGCAAATTTATCAAAAGTATTTTCGCGAATCAATTTTCATTTTCATAAGTTTTTAATAAAGATTTTGTGAAGAAATAATTTAGAATCTTATATTAAACCAGATAATTCTCTGAGTCTATCACACATAGATTTTTTGAAAAAATGCGCAAAGATTCTTCATGCTCAATGAAAATGAAACACTTATATTTGAAAATAATAAAAAAATGAGGGGGTTAGAGGAAGAGCACATCAGCTATGGTGGTCGCTTTTCCCTCTAACTCTCTGATTCAGAATCTTCTGCCTTCAAATTAGATATTCTTTCGTCAATGCGCTCAATGGCCCTTGAAAGTCGTTTTTTCATGAATTCTAAGAAGGCTGCTTTTTCTTCTTTTGTTGGGGGCTCACACAGGAAACCAAACAGTCCTTTTCCATACATATGGGGGTGAGTCCAACCTTTAAAGCCACACATTTACTTTGTTTCCTTAATTTTCTT
The DNA here is from genome assembly GCA_016294985.1 of Candidatus Sifarchaeum marinoarchaea. Lineage (GTDB taxonomy): Archaea > Asgardarchaeota > Sifarchaeia > Borrarchaeales > Borrarchaeaceae > Borrarchaeum > Borrarchaeum marinoarchaea. The sequence goes on from JAECRW010000032.1 coordinate 6,907, forward strand.
CAATTTCTCGTCTATTTTTTCAAGCTCTTCCTGAAGTTTTTGTTTATATGTCTCAAGCCATTGCAATTCCTCATCTCTGTTTTGCTCATTTTCAATGTCAAACTGTTCTGTTAGAACAAATCCAGGCATTAGGCGACCAATCAGATGCCTCCGCCAATTCTTGCTTTTTTGAAACTTTTGAGGAGCATGTCGCATTACATAGTGCCAGAAGGGACTCGTTCCTCTGAAAGACTCTGGGATTTTTTCTAAGACTTCATTAACGAACTCCTTTCCTTCATCGGTGACATTATAACTATAAGTTCGATCCTTTGTAGATATTGTTGTCTCTGATTGTTTGATCTCTTGTTTCTCGACTAACCCATTGTCAACCAATCGGTCTAGTGCTGGATAGAGTGTTCCACTCTTTGGAATCCATCTTCCATGAAACCCACATTTCATTAGTCTAAGAATTGCATATCCATGTGCTCCCTTTTCTTTACGAGCCAATGTAAGGAGAATTAGAAATTGAACCGGAGAAATTCTGCCTTTGCTCGTTTTAATGCCAGATCTGAATGAAAACATGCTCAACAACTTCATTCAACGCTTTTGATAGACTTCTATAGAAAAATATATGTTGTTTTCTATATGTAGATAACTACATGTAGACCTCTATATATAAAACTTTCGCTTTAAAAACCTGAAAAAAATGTTCAAAAAAGAAATAAAAAAAGAAGTTAGGTTAATCAGTACAAAGCTGATTTCTCTGAAAATTCAGCAAGTTCAAGAAGTTTTTCCCATTCTTTGTCAACATGTGCTTGTATTATGTCGAGGATCTCTTGTTTTCGCTCTGGTTTAAACAGATGTCGTAGTCTACCTTGCTGTTTCAAGTAATCTTCGATAGGAACTTTCGACATCATTGGATTGGGATAGTTAAGGACATATTTGTATCCATTGTACACCTCATATAGCGGAAAGAACCTACTTTCAACCGCTAACCGAGCTACTTGGAAGGACTCACTAGTATCGAATCTCCAACCACGTAAGCAAGGCTGAATAACATGCACAAAAGCTGGGCCCTTGACATCAACCGCTCGTTTAACTTTTCGTACAAAGTCCAAAGGGTATGAACAACTCGCTGTAGCGCAATACTCCAACCCATGAGCTGCAACAATCCTCAGGAGAGGTTTTTTAAACTCTTGTTTTCCAGGAACTGCTTCTCCTGCGGGCGAAGTTGTCGTCCACGCTGCATGCATTGTGGCACCACTTCTCTGAATACCTGTGTTCATATAAGCTTCGTTATCATAGCAAATATAGACAAAATCATGTCCTCGCTCAATTGCTCCACTTATTGCTTGAATGCCGATATCATAGGTTCCGCCGTCACCACCGATGGCGATCACTTCAATATCTCGTTGCGGAATTCTTCCTTTTTTCATTAACATATCAAGTCCTGATCGTACCCCTGAAGCTGTGGCAGCAGCGTTCTCGAAAGCGTTGTGAATCCATGGAACATGCCAAGCAGCGAATGGATAGATCGTAGTGGCTACTTCCAAGCAGCACGTCGCATTCACCCACATAAATGGTTTATCTGGGACTGCCTTCCCCACAAGACGTGCTATAGTGCCTGCGGCACAACCTGTACAAAGCCGATGTCCTGATGAAACTGAGCGTTCTTCTTTTGGTAAATCTGCAAGTTTAGTTGGATAATCTGCCATAATTTTTCACCTCATTCTCCTCTTACGCCGATCCACTCAACCGGCTCTTCTACCTCTCCTTTAGCCAAGTCAGCATACAGATTGTCGTACATTGTTCTGAAAGTATCAATTGTAATATCTTTGCCTCCTAGACCGATAATGAAGTTCTTTACTATTGGACCACTTCTACCAACCATGGCTCCTGCCATATCGGCATAAACTGGTCCTGTAGAACCAAAGGAGACTGATCTATCGCATACGCCTACTGCGCCTGCATTCTTTAGTCCAGCCTGTATGTCTTTGACAGGAAATGGTCTGAAACAACGTAATTTCACAAGTCCGACCTTTTTCCCTTCTGCTCTTAGTTCATCGACAGCTGCTCTTCCGGTCCCAGTGCTTGATCCGATTGTCACAACAGCTACTTCAGCATCGTCCATTTGGTATGGTTCGACGACTGGCCAGTAGCGTCCCCATCTATCACCAAAGTCCTGAATTACTTCTTTAATAACGTCTATGGATTTCAAGTGAGCCTCTTGTTGTCCACGTTTGATCTCCATATAGAATTCTGGAAGTGCTAACAGTCCTTGAGCGATCGGTGCGTCCACGTCAAGCTTATAAAGCGGATCACGTACTGGTAAGAATCCGTCCAGTGTTTCTTCGTCCTCGATTGGAAGTGTTGTAACAGGTTCAATACTATGGCTCAAGACGAACCCATCCAAGCAGTTCATTACTGGCAGGGAAACCCGCTTATCTTCAGCAATTCTAAAAGCTTGAATTGTAGAATCATAAGCCTCTTGGCAATCTTCTGCGAATACTTGAATCCAACCGCTGTCTCTAGCTAGCATGGCATCGCTATGATCGCAGTGAATGTTGATTGGACCTGAAAGAGCCCTATTCGCTATGGTCATCACAACAGGAAAGCGCGCTGAAGCGGTAATGTAGACAATCTCGATCATGAGTGCTAGTCCTTGCGAAGCCGTAGCCGTGTACACTCGTGCACCCACAGCGGATGCTCCATAACAAGCAGACATAGCTGAATGTTCGGATTCAACACAAATATAATCGCAGTCTAATTCTCCATCTGCAACAAATTCTGCGAGGCGTTCAACGATGATCGTTTGGGGAGTAATTGGGTAAGCTGCAATTACGTCAGGATTGCATAACTTAGCCGCTTCTGCAACCGCGAAATCTCCCATCATTCCTAAGACTTTTGCTTTCGCCATGTATATCACTCCTGTTCCATTTCAATTGCTTTAAGTGGGCATTCTAACGCGCAGACGCCGCATCCTTTGCAGTAATCCATATCAAACTCCAGTTCGTTTGGTTCAACCCGTATTATAGCAGCATCAGGGCATAAAATCCAGCAAACCAAACATGCTTCTGGGTTCTGACAGATTTTTTTATCTTTGTTGCGAATTGGACGAAACGCTCTCCACGTTCCTGTTTTATAGTCTCGGGCTGTTGCTGGTCGGTCTACAATACCTCCCGGGGGAAGATCTTTCCAACCTTTCTTTCGGTACTCGTCTTGGATGGTCATGCAACTTTAACCTCCTCATAACTTCTTTTAATCGCTTCAACGTTCTTCTGGCCGACGCCACCTTTGAAAATCTCTAGAAGTGCCTCAATAAGTGAATCAAGTTTTACTAGACCTGTGACATTTACTAGTGCACCTAAGATTGCTGTATTTGCAATTGGACGCCCAATAGTTTCTAGCGCAATATCAGTCGCATTCACAACACCCACCGTACCTTGTACGTTTAGTTCGCTTTTTACGGTAACTGGGTCAGATTCAGAGTTTATAACGACAATTCCATCTGCTTTAAGACCTTCTGTTACTGGAACTAGTTTGACCAGTGTGGGATCAATAACTGCAACAACGTCGGGAGTATAGACCGCGCTTTTTATCGTAAACTTTTCATCAGAGATCCGTGTATAGCCTTTAATTGGTGCTCCTGCTCGTTCCGGACCGAACTCTGGAAATGCTTGTATCCATTTTCCTTCAGATAGCGCTGCATTGGCAAGTAAGCGGCTTGCAGTGACTACACCCTGTCCGCCTCTGCCGTGAAATCTTACTTCTGTTATCTTTGCCAAAATTAATCCTCCGAATACTTAATCTCATTCTCTAAGAAAACTAAGTAAACTGTTTTTTTGTATAGGATGTTTACTTTTTAAGTTTTTAATATGGATTTTTTTTGTCTCTCAAAAGGATACTAAATCTTGATGTCCTTGAGTTTCATTAATCAAATAGACAATGTCACTGTCATTTTAATATTTCACGATGCTAGCAATATGATAGAAGAAAGAAATATTTTTCATAATCCCAAAAAAGGATTTTTAAGAACAAGAAAAAATTAGGGAAGGAGGAAGAGACGTTTTGATATATGGATTGGTCATTACTGCAAAAAAAATAACGGGAAAATGTCCTGTTTACAAGGAAAACTGGAAAACAGTTATCTGCGGGCCAAATATTGATTTAGAACAGTCAGATGCGGTTTGTATCCATGCATTTGGCTGTTTATCTACATTTAGCGTAGCTTTGAGAGATGGCATTTCCCCTTCGTCTGTAGGCTTAGCAAAAGCAGGTAAAGAAGAAGTAGCATATTTTCAATGCTTAGACCCAGGTCCGCCTTACACGGACGGTGGAACTGTTTTGTTTGAAGTTAAACGTTTTTTGTGCGAGGATAAAGAAAAATAAGAGATCTTGGCTAGCATTAGACCCAGTGATCTGTTAACCCTCGATGCAGCCAAAGATAACCCAGCAACGTTGTGGCCACAGAGATTACTAATGTCACATATCCACCAAGTGTTAGGCTGCTGTGAACAATCACATCAGCGATAGCAAATCCAAAGGCGTTTGTAATGCCAAAGACCGCCATTAAGAAACCTAGTACACATCGAGTAGCCCTTAACTTTTTACCACTTTCATTCAATTTCTTCTTATAGACAATCAGTTGAGACGCTATTGCTAAAATTACTATCGTTGGGGAGACATAACCTATCATTATGTTAGCTGTATTGATTTGCACGTCGACTGGAACGAGGACGCTGTCCATATAAGCATTTTCAGCAATTATATCAATCTTTAATATCTTATTTCCCCATTCATAAGGCGACGAGGGTAAAAACAAAGTGTCAATAAATACTACATTTATACCAGGCGATATATAGACCTCTTGCGAAATTGATTCAAATCCTAAGCCGCTCGTCCTTATTATGACGTTAAAACTGTCAGGGATACCGTTATAAATGTCAAGAGTGATTTTTGTTGGTTCTGCTTGTATGAGTTTTAGTTCTTGGACATAACTGAACAATACAGGGCCTGGTCTTGGCGGACTATCACTTTCTGTAGCAAGAAATAGGCGGAGAGTGTCTTCGTACTGATCTGTTACAGTGATTTTTGCTAGTTGCCAGTTAGCATCAAAACGGAGTTTCCAGAAACCTCCCTCTTTATAGAGAACTTCTTGAGTTGCACTCCACTCATTTCCAGTAGGTTGAATCTGTATACGATTAGCCAGTTGTCCTGTTGGATAGATTAAATCTACCCTTCCCTGACTATCTGTGTTGAATACGTTCAATGTAAAACTTTTTCCTTCAAGGAAGCGATGTACCTCTAGCCAGTATTCAAAAGCATCTCCCTCTTCATTAGAAACCCAAAGGGCCTCAGACCAGATTTTTCCGTCTAATTCGGGAACAGATAAGGAATAACCGACTAATAAGTCACCTGGTGGGGCTTTTACACTTTCAATTGTGATTGACCATTTTCCAATCTTTTTTGCAGAAACTGAAATTGTTGTGAGGCCTGTCTTACCATAGGAAATTTCTTCTTGCTCGTAGACTGCCCCACTGGGTTTTTCTATTTTGATTCGGATATTTGAGGCAGTACCTTTCCACCACTTGGTATCAACAGAAACAGTAAAGGAAGGCTTTGTATCGTTAATATAAATGTAATATTTTCCTGTAATCCTTGAATTACCTGATAACCCTACTACAAATAAAGAGTTATCCGCGTTAGTATCACCTTTAACTGGTACACACAAAGATGCTACTGACAAACAAAGGAGAAGCATTATAAAAAATGAATAAATTTTAATCCGAATAGGCATATCCTCCTTTAGAGCACATCCTATCCTCAACATCAGCTTTATGAATCTTTCGTAAGAAAGAACGACCAAAGAAAAGAAAGCCAGATATCCTGTCAAAATTGAAATTTCCCATAAGAACTCACGGAGTTAAAGAATATGAGCGATCTTGATGAATTAGCGAAGAATCTTAGGCTTAATGAGGGTATTACGCGGAAAAAACCAATTCAAAAAATAACAGAGATTCTTGGCTCTAAGTTACAGAATAAGTATATATTGGAAGCATATGGTGAAGACTCTGCAGCAATTAATTTACGAGAACTTGGACAAAATGACGTTATACTATTCACGAATGATGCTATGAGATCAGAATTCGTGGAAAAACATCCACGAGATGCTGGCTATTTCTGCGTCGTTGTAAATATTAAGGACATCTATGCTAT
>JAECRW010000033.1 GCA_016294985.1 Candidatus Sifarchaeum marinoarchaea
GTCAAAAGAAAATTTATCAGGGAAGGCAAACTCCAGTGGCATATCATTGTATTTATGTGAAAAAGTAATCTTTCCGGGTTCGAGCTTGAATCCCGATTGGTTGTAGACCATAGTGGTGAAGTAATTTTTTCCTTTGAATTTCGGGGGACAGGCATCGACGTGCCCGTTTTTTCGAAGGGCAAAGAACGACTCGTAATCAGCAGCTAATGACCTGAGAGCAACCTGTAAGACCTTAGAATATACCCACTTATACTCTGGGAATTGTTCTTTGATCATTGGTAGGTCGTTTTGCTGTTTGCGGTAGTTCACATCCTTTGTCCCGTTTCTATAGGCGTCCCTTCTTTCGGCAAGGGCGAAGTTATAGATGAGTCTGCATTTCTCCGAGAGTTTCCAGAGTATTACTTCCTGTTCTGGTGTCGGAAAGATCCTGATTTTCTGTGTGAGTTTCATGGGTTTCACGCAGACTCTTTTATCAGTACTTCTACCCCAAAAATATATATAAAGCTAGCGGCTTTCATCCCCCACCTGTCGGAAGGGGACTTCCCGCCGATTCTGTTAAATTAATCCTTGCATTACACTCTGTGAATAACAAGGCTTTGATTGGGATAATGGTTACTTTAAATTTTGCTATAACTGGTCGTGAGAAAAGTGAAATATCAAGTCTTAGCAGGAACGTTGAGTAAGATAGAAGCTACGTCAAAGCGAAAGGAGATGACGAATTATTTAGTGGAGTTATTTAAAGCGATCACTCCAGACCATATTCGAGACGTTATTGGCCTTATAAGAGGCTCACCTTACCCTGATTATGAAGATTTCCAATACGGAATGGCTGAAAAAATGGTAATAAAATCTATTGCAAATGCTACTGGATTAACTACAGATCAAATTACTGAAAAAATGAAAGAAAAAGGGGATCTAGGAAAGGCTGCAGAAGAAGAGTTAGCAACTAAAAAACAGACGACTTTGTTTACAAAGCCACTTGATGTCAAATATGTGTCAGAGACACTTGATAAAATAGGCAGAACAAGTGGTAAGGGCTCAGTAGACGTTAAGATTAAACTATTAGCAGGATTGCTGACAAATGCTACTCCTTTAGAAGCTAGGTACATAATCCGGACAATTTTAGGTCAAATGAGACTTGGTATGGCTGATATGACTATTATGGATGCACTTGCAATTGCCTATACTGATAATGCCACAAATAGACCCATAATAGAAAGAGCGTTTAATATTTCGTCAGATCTTGGCCTAATTGCAGAAAAATTAGTGAAAGAAGGAATAGAGTCTGTCAAAGACTTTAAGGTCACGATTCGACATCCAATTCGCATGATGATGGCACAAAGGTCTGGAGAGACAGAAGAAATATTTGAAAAGTTAAAAGGAACATTTATTGCTGAATTTAAGTACGATGGAGAACGTCTTCAGATTCACAAGGATGGCGAAACCATACTTCTTTTTTCAAGAAGGCTTGAAGAAATTAGCGAACAATATCCAGATGTATGTGAAATGGTTAGAACACAGATTAATGCCAAGAAGACAATTATAGAAGGTGAAGTTGTTGCATATAACATTGAAACAGGAGAATTGCGTCCTTTTCAGGAACTAATGCATCGGCGGAGAAAGTACGGGATAAAGGAAGCTATGAAAGCGATTCCAGTTAATCTTTTCCTATTTGATCTTTTATACCTTGAGGACAAAGATTTCACAAATAAAAACTATCCTCTTCGTAGAAAAGCGCTAGAGAAGATAGTAACCGAAACAGAACAACTTAGACTTGCAGTTCAAAAAGAAATAATTACCGAAGATGAATTAGAAGAATTTTTCGAGTTAGCTGTTGAAAAAGGATGCGAGGGAATTATGGCCAAATCCATTCAAGATTCTATTTATCAGGCTGGAGCAAGAGGCTGGCTCTGGATTAAATATAAAAGAGATTACAAAAGCGAAATCGCTGATACACTCGACTTGGTGGTGATTGGGGCATATATGGGATATGGTGCACGTACAGGTTATTATGGCTCGCTTCTTATGGCATGTTATGATCCGATCGAGAACCAGTTTAAAAGCGTGTGCAGAATGGGAAGTGGATTTACAGATGAACACTTGGAGACTCTTCAAAAATTACTAAAACCATATCAAGTCTCAGACAAACCACCTCGAGTACTTATCAACGATTCAATCATAACAACAGTTGATGCATGGTTTAAGCCTGCAATTGTTCTAGAAGTTCAAGCTGCTGAACTAACACTTTCGCCAGTGCATACATGTGCTTTAGATAAGATAAGAAAGGGAAGCGGTCTAGCTATGCGTTTCCCACGGTTTACTGGTCGTATAAGGGATGATAAGACAGCTGAACAAGCAACATCTCAACAGGAAATTATCGACCTTTTTAAAGGTCAGTTAAAAAAAATCGAATAGAATAAAATAAAATAAAGAATGAATTATGTAAGGTAAGATATGTGTGCGTTTAGCCTATAACGTAATAAGAAAATCCATGATAAGACACTTTTATCACTAGGAGATTAACAATTACCAATATCTAAATTATACACGGTGGTTTTCAATTTGGTTTGGAAAAAAATCAAGAAAATGTCAAAAGACACTCTGCATAAGATTACGCTAAAGGGTAATTCAGAAGACGAATTTGCTGAAATTGATCCTGATAAACTACCAGATGAAAAAAAGTATATTGATCTTGAAAGTAGGACTCGCGCAGACAAAATCGTGAGAGGAGGCTTAAAGACAGGATTAGTTTCGATAGGAGATGCATTAAAAGAAGCCCATGCAAAATTCATCGAGTTACAGCTTTTAAATTCATGGACACAAATGGATGAAATAATTAATCGCTTGGAAGTATTTTATAACGACGTAATCAATCCAGATTATGGATTTTCCACGTATCTTGAAGTCAAGAAAATAGAAGATATTGATTTCAAATTTGTACGAGTTCTTGAATTCAATATTCTTACTGAGCTGAAAGCGTTAGAAGAGAGTGTAATATCCTTTAAAAATGAAGTTGTAAGCGAGAATTTTGTAGGCGCCGGCATTGAAAATTTAAATGTATTCTCTGAGAAACTTTCAGAATTGCAGCAGCTCTATGAAGAACGTAGGAAACTAATATCCAGTTATGAAAAACTTGCCGTTTAGCTATAAAAAGAAACGAGATAATCTTTAGGTGAGATCAGAGATTCTTTCAATGAGCATGCCTTCACACACTATTGGATTGTTTTTAAGTGCAATTGCATGTGCCTTTGAGAGCCGTGATTCACTATTAGAATAAATTTCAAGAAGTAAGTCACCCTCTTTCACTTTATAACCCACCTTCGCATGGAGTAATATTCCAGCACCTTTGTCACGAGGAGTTCCTGCTGCATTGCAAATTTTTACAATCTGACTGTTATCGACTCTTACGATATAGCCATCGCAGGATGAGTACAACTCCGCCTTATAATTGCCTACAGCAACATCCTGTGATTTAACAGCAGGATTACCGCCTTGTGCTTCAATTATTTCTTTCATTTTGCTTAATGCTTTTCCTGAGTTCAAAATCTCTTCAGCAAGTTGCTTTCCTTGACCTTTAGTTGCTTTTCCGGACATCTCAATAAGTACTCCTGCCAATGCGCATGATTTTTCTATTAAACTAGCAGAAGATCTAAGCCCTTCTAAAGCTTGAAGTGCTTCTCTTGCCTCCAATGCGGGTCCTATTGCATGGCCTACCGGTTGCCCACCATAGGTAATTGCAGCTTCTGTTTTTATTTCGATTCGATCACTAAGCTCAACGAACTGTCTAGCGAGAGTGCTCGCCTCGTCGACACTGCCAACCTTTGCACCTCTTTCATAATATCGGGTAAGTGTAGGAATATCCAGAACTAGAAAATCCACACCAGTTGCCAGTTTTTTTGAGTAAATGCTCGCCATCATTTGAGGCAATGGATCTATGCCGAGTCCATGTTCAACACGGTGAATGAAGATATCATCAGAAGGGGCAAGATTAAGAGCACCTCCCCAGGCTATAGTTCCTCGGACTTTTTTTGCTAATTCTTTTAGTTCATCAATGCTGAAGGAAACCTCTGCTAATACTTCAAAGGTGTCTGCAGTACCGGCGGGTGAAGTAATAGCACGGCTTGAAGTTTTAGGGATGAGTAAACCGGCAGAAGCAATTATCGGGACGATAAGTAAGGTCACCTTATTCCCCGGAACACCTCCGATGGAGTGCTTATCATAAACAGTTTCCTCAAAATCGATCATTTGTCCTGTCTCTGCCATAGCTTTTGTTAAGTACCCAACCTCCTCCATATCTAACCCAACAAACTCCTCAGCAAGTATAAACGCCGCAAGTTCCAAATTAGAGAGGTTTCCTGCAACAGCATCAGCAACAATTGAATAAATCTTGTCTTTTGTCAGTTTTTCGCCTTTCATTTTTTCTTTGATGTGATAAAATGACTCAGGGCGTCCTACAGCGGTAACCTCTACTCCCGTACTTAACTCAAAAGCAAATTTCTCTAATAGGTCCTTATAAATTCCGATTTCGCCCTCATTTACGATAGTCTTAGTGGTTTCAACCATACCAACTGTAGATATGGAATCCAACTGTCTTATCTTGAGACGATCGCCATTTTTAAGCCCCATTTTTGTAGCATCTTCTTCATTTAAAATGACTTCATTCTTTCCAGAGGTGATGTCAATCGGCTTGATAACGAATTCCAAAAACTCACATCCTAAAAGGAGTCCTTGATTTATTTTCTAAATCATATCAATTCTCCCAGTAATTGAGAAAGGTTTCCACAATTAATTTGTTAAATTACTGGTTCTTATAACTTTCTTGAGAGTCGGCAATTATCGATTCAGCTTCTTTTTGACATCAACGCTCACCAAATTCGAAATTGAAGCCTAGAAAAAGACCAAAAAAACTTGTAAAACAGCATCTCGAAATTATTAGATCAAGATTTTTGCGAGAAATTTTTAAACAATAGTGTATAGGCTTCTAATATAGGTTTATGAATAGCGCGCTGAGGGCTGAGAATGAGCGAACTCTCACAGAAAATCATTCGCTATACCACAATCAAAGGTCGTACAACTCTTGGTGACATCTGCGATCGTTTTGAAATACCCGTAAAGAAATGCAAAGAGGTTCTCCTAGAGCTTTGGGAAAAAGGAGAGTGGTCTGGAGCAGTGGACTGGCGTAATAAGTTAATTCTTCCTCCAAATGCACTTGAAATATTGCCGAAATGTCCTCAGTGCGGGAAAGAGATTACAACGGCACCAAATCCCGATAATATTATAGAATGTGGATATTGTGGTTTGAAGATTTACCCTAAAAAGGAAACAGTTAAAGATAGCTAAAAAGTGCCCTTAAGTTTATTTAGAAACACAACAAGTTTTTCAAAATCCAGCGCTTTCAGCATGGATATTTTTCGTTCCCAATCTTCATCGGAATAATTTGCGAGCCTTTTTTGTATTTCTAAGGCTATCTTAAAGTCTGTTTCTACTTCTTTTTTCCATTTAACTTCAAATTGCATAAGATAGTCCTCAGATGTATCGTCATTCATAATCGCATTTGCGGCAATCTCACCCGCAGCGTATCCAAATTGTAATGCGTATCTAATTCCCTCACCGACTAATGGTGATCCTTGCCCTGCGGCATCTCCAACACTGATAAACCGATTCAACACTGTTTTAGGAAGCGGTCCTTCACAAGGAAAGATTCCATGATGGTATTCGACAGGAACTGCATTCTTTAGGTATTTTGTGACATTTGGATGATTATGCATCACCACTTCCAAATAGTCGAACGGATTCTTTCTGCTATCAGGTCGTATAATTCCGACACCAATTCTTGCACGATTTTTACCTGTAGGAAAAACCCAAGCATAACCTGCAGGTGCATACTTTTCTCCTAAGATAAAATCTACATGATTTTCATCTGGAAGTGGTACATACGCTTCATATTCTGCACCAATACCGTATCGCTGCCATTTACCTTCTTTTAAGCCTAGTTGACGTGTAATAAGTGATATACTCCCTGAGGCATCTACAACGATTTTTGAGTAGACTTTCTTGGTTCCAGATGTGGAAGACTTGATATTGACTCCGATAATCTCACCATTTTCAAATATCGGTGAGAGAGCCTTTGTATTTGGAAGAATCTGTGCCCCTTCTTTTGCAGCATTCATTGCCAAAAATTGAATTGTTCTTCTTCCATCAATTATGCAACCGTATGGTGGGTCTTTATCTTTGAAATTGGCAGAAACGACCTCTCCTGAAGGGGAGTGAAAGGCAATGGAATTTATGGGATGTAGAAGGCTTTTGTTAAGTCCTAATTCGATCATCTCATTATACCAAGAACCTCCACTTGTATGAACAGGATATCCTAACTCCTTCTCCTTTTCCACTACTAAACAATTTACATTATTCCTTGACGCTGTTATCGCGGTAGCTAATCCTGCGAAGCCCCCACCAACAATTACAATATCATAATCCATTAGGGTCACCTTGTCCCCTTAGAAATAAGAAAAAACAAGTAAAAGGTGTCTAGTTGAATAGGCAATATCGATTATTCCTATCACTTACTATGAATATAAGCAAATCCAATCACTTTGACATACTTTGAATTGCCTGTATTATTTCAGAAAGAGCCTTTCCATTATCAAATGTGACAGTTTTTTCAATAAACGTACCCTGCACGACTATATTCGCGCCTGCTTTAACACAATTAACAACAGCATCAATTGAATCTAAACCACCACCCACGATTAAGGGAATGTCGATTGTCTGCGCAACTGCCTTAATCATGTCCAAAGGAACCGCAGCATCAGCGCCAGATCCCGCCTCTAGATAAACTAATTTAAATCCAAGGTATTGTGATGCAAGGGCATAAGCTGCTGCAAGTTTTGGCTTTTCTCTCGGAATCAGATTTGCGTCTCCAACAAAACCAGCAGTTGCACCGGGTTCTATGAGTAAATAAGCCATTGATATTGCTTCTAGACCCCAACTTTTGAGGATTGGGGCACTCATCGCTTGTGCCCCTGAGAGCCAATACGGATTTCGGGAATTCAGGAGGCTCATAAAAAACACAGCATCTGCAAATTTACTGAGACCTGTAATATTTCCTGGGAATAATATTATGGGTACATCCACACTTTGTTTTATTTCTTTTACAGTTTCGTCTAAAATTCCAAAGGCTGTTGAGCCTCCGATCATAATTCCATCAGTTCCCGAATCAACAGCAAGTTTAGCAAGTTCTCCAGCATCCTTTGAACTTGATATTAATCCCAATGGATCAGGATCAATAAGAGTTAGGTGCACAGCAACTTTTTCTTTCACTTTGTTACGTAGGTAATCCCAAACATGATGTTTCGACATATTTAGAGTCCTCCAATAAGTCTATCCGACTTTTAAACAAGAATAGTTACAACGATGTGTTGTCAGATATCCGTTCATTTATTCTGGCTCATATAATTTACTCGATTTCAAGTTCTTAATAACAATATTATAGTACACAATAAACTGTAATACCAAGTTATCAAAACGCTGTAATACAGAAACTCAGTTGTATTTATCTAAACTGTTCAAATTTGGGTAATTAAAAATCAATCATTTCTTTTTAAGACAATTCCTAATTTGGGTTCAAGATTAAATGGGATATATTCATGTGGGGTTTTTGTTCTGTGTAATTTAGAGACGCGTAAATATCCATCAAATTCTTCTTTCTCTGAAGGTAAGAAGTCGATAACACCATCAAAACTCGCCCGAATAGACACTTCAAGCGGTGTTGGAATTCCACCTCGTGTATAGACAGCTATACCTACAGATTGTGACCTCCAGAATCGATCTCTCCAAATTTTTGTTGCGCCTAATGTATGGGCAGGTGGGCTAAGGTGTACAAGTGGCGTCATAACTATGCAACATCTGTCAGCCCCTTTTAAAAGTTCAAATTTGTCATAGATTAACCTACTGGCTGCATTAAAATCGGTTAAAAACGTTTCAGGGATTTCAAGAAAGGTAAAAGTAGAAGCCTTATCGGACGTATCCCAACCATATTCATCCATCTGTCGTCGAAAAACATACTCTGTCTCTGTTGTAGCTACGTACAAGACTTTTTCGTTCCTTTCAAGTCCCTTAAAGCAGAATTGTTTGGCGAATATTGTTTCGCTCAGCCCATCAAAGCCCCAAACACTGATAAAGCTTCCTCTAGGGAAGCCTCCTTTAATCAGATCATCTAGCCCTTCAATTCCAGAGGCTATACGATCTATATCGTCCTTTGATTGTGACAAACTTTTTTCTCTCCTACGCACGCGGCTTTATTACAATCCCATGTTCTGTTATTTCAAATGGATATACGCCAATTTTATGATGGACGCCTCGCATTTTCTTAACTTCGATATATCGTTCACGTGTCATTCCTTCTGGTCTAAAATATAATGAAATAAGCCCATCTGCAACAAATTCTTCAACACCATATCGACTAAGCACTGTAGAAGCGTGTTCAAAGGATACTTCAGGCACTTCGGAGATCATAAGGATTGAACATCCCATATGCTTTAGAATTGCACTTAAACGATGTAATTCTCGGCGTACAACATCTTTACTTTTCAAGGCCATTAAAAGTGCTGTTACAGAATCTAACACAACTCTTTTTGCATTATTTCTACTTATTGCAAGTTTAATACGCTCGATAAGAGGTGTCAGGTCATCAACTTCTCTAACTATCCTTACCGAATCCTCACTAGCGAAAACTTCTACAAAAATGAGTTTTTTTTCCTCTATCAAAGAATCAAGATTCCATCCAAAATTCTTAGTATTATCAATAATCTCTTGGGCGGTTTCCTCAAAAGTTACATATACGGCAGTTTGTTGGTTTTTGATGCCGCCAACCAAAAACTGCGTGCTGAATATTGTTTTTCCGGTGCCTGCATATCCGGTGAGCATAATTACCTTTTTTTCAGGGATGCCACCGTCAAGAATATCGTCGAGACCGGGTATCCCAGTCCTAATTTGTTTCATAGATTTTTGCTCCATCAGTCTATGATATAATGTTTACTGTTTCTGAAGAAAAACTTCAAGTTATAGAATATCGATTTTTTGATTTGAATCAAATTGGACTGATTTTTATATATCAGCTTATATAACATAATTTTTGCTATCCTCTAAGGTAAATTTGGTTCATTTTTTGTTATTTAATTCAAGAATTCTTAATACGCGCTCTTCTAAAACGGTTGCTGGGAGATCGTAAAACGTTATACGAGCCCTTCGACCCCTCCTTCCCCTTCCGAGAGGACCAACTGCCTTCCCTATTATACCCACCGAATCAAGATGGTTTACATATTTTCGAAATGCAGACATCGATTGCGCTCTAACGCCCTTTTCTTCGCATGCAATTTGGTAGTATTTATAGGCCTCATTGATAGTAGTTGCTGTTATTCCATGATGCTTTAAGCGCCTTGCTAATCCAAGTGCTGTTAATAACTCATGGTCGTTCAAATCGTCTAAGACGTCAGGACGTAATTCAGGATATACTCCAACTTTTGCCCTCCGCACCATCTCTGCGTTAATTTCACTAAAATGCTCATAATCTGCCATTTTTCCCGCTCTCAATAAGATTTCTATTCCGTGACGAGCGTTCTGGGTTTGGCTAGCTATTTCTGCTACCATTTCGATAATTTCCTCGGATATTACTCCTGGATTGAAGGCTAGTTGTGCGCGATAAGTCAGAATGTCTACCAATTCGCTTCGTGTATACCCTGGTATGTTGATTTGGTCATGAATATGTCCCGAGAGCGGTGCATTAAGTATTGCCCTCCATTCGGTGCGTCTACAGATTATTATTGTAGAAATTCGGCTGCGTTCAATGCCAAATACTTCGGAGGCATGTATAATAGATAGAATTTCATCGCTTCCCAATAAATTTGCTTCATCAAGGGCAACAATGAGGCGCATATCATCCTTTTCAAGGCGCTTAACTAACATGCCTAGAATTTCTTCGTCTGAAAACCCTCGTGCTGTAACATTAAAATGATCAGTCAAGAGATTCCTTAAAATAGATGTTTTTGTCCTAAAAGTATGGGCGTTATACGGAATAAACTTGATAGCTACGCCCTTTTTCTTGGCAGCGTTTTCAATATGTTTTCCGCAATATCTGGCAACTGCTGTCTTTCCTACACCAGCAGTTCCAGTTATGGCTACATTAATTGCAAAAGAACCCTTTTTCTGAATAAGTGGACGAAAGTCTGTTGCTAAACGAGAAATCTCTTTTTCGCGTCTAGGGAGTTTTTGAGGTAAAAACTCCGGAAACAAAGATCTTTCATCTCTAAAGACAGACGCACCTAACAATATTTTTTCAACAAAGTCTTCTTCCAATCCGCACACATCCTCTAAGAGAGATTTTCTGTGCAGCGATGTATTTTTAATTCTGGGAGGACTCCATGTAATTCGTCGCCCCTAAGAGGGCTACATTCTAAGTTGATGTTTTTTGAATTTTTGTCAAGATATTACCAACGCCACATTCATTAGAGCATCTCAAGGAGCCTCCGTCCCTTTATTTAGGGCCGAGAGGAATTGAGGTCGGGTGGTGTTCACGCACCCCTTTCTGCAAGGACAGGGGTGGTGTACCCAACCCCGTGCGATGTTTTAATGACGGGAACTCGCAAGTCCCGTCCTCCCAACATCAGGGAGTAGGTCCACTTCGAGGTTGTTGTAAGGGCTTACCCGTCCGTGACACCGTCCCTACCCCTCAGGACTTTTAATCAGCGGACGACAGAGCAAGGGGCTAGTGGAACACCCCAGGGTATCGTAACCCAAACAACTGCTGCTCCCCATAAAGGGAAGCCCTCTAATCAACTAAGGGGCTTCTTCAAGCCCCTACCCTTTAGGGATGGGGTAGTTGACTTAAGTTTTAATTGGACACACATATTTATGAAATCTTCTCTCTTACTCGAAGAATACGCAGTTATCTATTCTCAAACACACTATTTAAAAATAATGTGTGAAACTACGAGCTCTTCGTAAGCCACTTTGGAGTTTTGATAAGATATTCAATGAAAAAGTCAAGAAATTTTGGATTTGTGCTTAATAGGGATTCGATCTCGGAATCCATGTAAATTTTTGCGGATGTCATTTCCATTGCAACATATTTTCCAAGACCTATCGTCTCTAAATCATTGAAAAATAAGGTTCTTGCGAGTAGATCTTCTACTTTAGTGAAGTTTCTTTTTGTTTCTACTATCCATTTTCCGTCTTCATCTATCCATGGACCAGAAAATGTATTTTTGTTCTCAATATACTTACTAACAAATTTGATCGTATGCTGCGGTAATATTACGGGAGGGCCAAATCGTTTAGTCACAGAAGGAATAGATCTGTGTTCCAATTCGAATATCATAACTACAAGATTTTGTTCATCAGTCCAAATATCTGTTCGGAAGACTGGAAAATCGTTACGTTCTAATAAGGTTCGAAGTGCTAAAATGGACTTATAGAGTTGACCCCACAGAATATCTGAAACAACAGATGGTGCTGGAAACCCTAAGAAAAGAAAATGTGTTCCACGCGAGTTAATTCGTGAAAGAACTTCATTGATAGAGAGCATTGGTGTAGGTGGAGGGAAAAAGAAATGAAAGTGAGGGTTCCTTAAGAACTCACCTGCAGCGGCTATAAAGATCGAGAAATTTTTGAGAGTTAAAGCAGATGCTACATTTCTTGAGATATCAACGGGATCCACTACGATAAGAGGTGAATCAAACAATTTTTGTAATTTATAAGCGTTTTTGTAGTGGTTTTCTATATCAATTACATGACCATGTTTCCAAGAAGTAGCTTCTTGTAAGAGATTCAAAAAACCAGAATAAGCAAAGATTAAAAGCTCACAAAGATATCCAGAAAATCCTCCAACCTTCAATTCAGCTCCATAAACCCCAATCCCCTTAGTAAGACCTTTTAATAGGCGTACATCATCCCTCAATCGAGGAGTCAAATGTGTCTTAATATACTGAGTATGGAAAGGTGTTCTATCCACTGCGGATTTCAATCGTCTTGAATTTAACACTTTAAAGCATGGAACGATCTCTACTTTGTATTCATTCATAGAAAACTCAAGGAAAGGGTGTTCCGCATATCTTTCAACCCACGGAACACCAACCACATGTTTTACGGTTTTAAGCACATCTTGAAGGAGTTCTCGTGGTGTCTCTTGAGGAAGGAGAATAAAAATATCGAGTTCTTTATTATTAGAAAGCCATGTGTCCTTAGCAATTGACCCTTCTACTTGAACTTCAAAGTCTGAATAAGATTTTTTAAGCCCAGTAGTCAATACATCAATTATTTTCTTAACTTGAAGTTCTACATCTTTCCTTTCACTCTCTGTAGGCGTCAATCTAAGTAAAACATCTTGTAATACATTTTGTATGCTCATCTTCAAAACCTTTGTATATTAAACTCTGATCAATAATTGAGTTGTGATAGTCTATCCTGGAGATGAAAGGTGGCGTGTTTTTAGATCCGTATAAATAGGACCTTCTGGTCTCAATTCGCTTTTTTTTAGTTTAAATGAAGTAACCATCATTTCACCGATTTCTGTATCTGAAAATTCTTGAATTGATCTTGCTAATTCACGAGTATTTCGTTTACTCTTTACCCGCGCTATTGTAGCATGTGGTGTAAATCTTTTCTTCGTTATCTTCATGCCTAGAGATTTCAGTTGCTTTTTTAAATCCTCAGCAATTGAAACAACCTTGTCTCCACCTTCTCCGGCACCAACCCAGACAACCCTTATGAACTTTGGACTGGGAAAGACTCCTAAGCCCTTAACTTCGAGATGAAAATGATCG
>JAECRW010000034.1 GCA_016294985.1 Candidatus Sifarchaeum marinoarchaea
AAAGAGTTTTCCTTTTACTCCATGAGACTCGACTTTGATATTACCATCACTTTCGGCTTTTTTTGCGAGTTCCTTATCACCCGAATTAACTACCTCTTTGATAATATTGCTCTTTCCTGTAATGCTGACATGAGGGCTTTCATGAAGGCCTTCAGCGACAGTGATGCTTCCATCGGTCTGAATCACGGCAGATGCTACATCTTCAGGATCTTGACCCACAACATTAATCTTAGCTGCGCGTACGATCTTTAAGAACAGTTTTGATTTTTTACTTTCCTTTAAATAAGTTTCAGCTTCTTTTAATCTCTTATTTACGCATTCGAAAATTGTACTCATTTTTGGATGCCTCCAATAGTGTTAAACCAATTTCGAGATATTATTATATAGGGTTTATAGTTTTTCACCTTTGAAAGTGAATTGAAATTCAACTTACGACTTATAATCGTATGTATAAATGACAATTTTCAAAAATCTTATACAACCAATAGATAAAGTGAAAGATTATGAGTACCAAAAAGGAGCCTCATCAGGTTATTGAGCTTACAGAGGATGATGCAGAATCAATCGAACAACTCTTCAAAGAGGTTTGGCCACACGCGACTGAATATCCGCAAGACTGGCGAAAGAAAAGAATGTTATCCAAAGAAGAAATCATTGATGAGATGAGACAGGGATATCATTACTTTGGTATCAAATTCGAAGGCAAATTGGCTGGACTTTACAAAGCCCTAATTACCCCTGAGGGATGCTTCGGAGCACATCAGTCTATAAACCCTAAATATTGGAGGAGTGGCATGGGTGGAGTCATGTACATGCAGTTTATTGAATTTGCAAAGAAGATGGGGTGCAAACGAAATTATTGCAATATTCTAATTGGCCAAAGTGCTAGTGAAAAACTTGTGACGAAATTTGGGTTTAAAAAAGTTGGCGAACCTTACGAACAGGCAAAAGGCATGCTTGTACAGATGTATGAACGAGAGGTCGAATAACGTATGAATTATTCAACTTTAAAAACTGAACTACTTTGCCTTGGTGCAAAAGCTAAAACTAAACGACATTTAAGAAAAACAGGAGCAGGACCAGCAGGAGGATCATATTTTATCCTTCCAAATGGAAGTTTAGTCCAAATACCAGTCGTAGGTCGCTTCGTTCAGAACTCTCCATTTTCAATTACTGAAGATTCAGATATATTATATCTCTCTAAAAACGATGAAAGAGTATGCGAACTACAAGGAGTACCTACGCCAAAATTCTATCAAATGAACACATCAGACGGCACTCCTATGTGGAAAATCGCATTAATTCACGGTGTAGACTGTCTTGCAACAACCGTAGATCAAACATGCGTACACTGGCGCCATAATTTACAATGCGATTTCTGCGGTATTGAATTATCACTCAAACATCACAGATCGATAAAGAGAAAATCACCCGAACAATTGATAGAAGTAATACAGGCTGCTCGTGCAGAAAAAAGGGCTAATCATATCACATTAACTATAGGTACACAACCTGGGGCAGATCGCGGAGCAAATGTTCTTTTAGAAACGACAAGAAGCATAAAAGAACAAATTGATATTCCGATCCATGTACAGGTGGAACCCGTAGATGAAACGTATTTATTGAAGTTAAAAGATTCTGGAGTCGATACGCTCGGAATTCATATTGAGACTTGTGACCCCGATATTTTCAGAAAAGTATGTCCTGGGAAAGCATTGTTAAATTTTGAATACTATGAGAAGATGTGGAGACATGCTGTAACTATTTTTGGAAAAAATCAAGTGAGTTCATTTGTGATAGTAGGGTTAGGAGAATCAGATGAAAGTATTCTTAATGGCGCTAAGTGGATGGCGTCAACTGGTGTAATTCCCTTTGTTGTTCCACTTCGACCAATTCCAGAAACGCCTTTAGAAAACGCAATACCTCCTTCACCAGAACGAATGATCTACCTGTATGAAGAAGTGGGTAAAATTATAAAAGAAAATAATTTAAATCCTAATAAGAACAAAGCTGGTTGTGTTCGCTGTAAAGGATGCTCGCCAATTGATGAATTTGTGATAGGTTATTAACGGTGATTATCTCAAAGAACCATAAGCACAAAATCCTCATAGCTGACGTGGGCCCAATACCAAGTACTCTGAGCAGTTCCTCAAGTGTTGTGTTTGAATATGTTGAAATGTTAGGGGCTTCCACATTTATATCTCAAATCTGAGCAACAAGTTTTTATTTTGATTCACTGATAGGGTGAAAGAGGAACCATGACAGCAAAAAAAGAGATTGGGAAAATCACTCACTTTTATTCACGCATTAGTGTAGGGATTGTGGAACTAAAAGACGAACTAAAGATCGGTGATCAGATAGCAATTGAGGGGAGTTCCACTACATTTGAACAAACAGTGTCTTCAATGCAGATAGAGAAAGAGAACATCGAAGTAGCAAGAGCAGGTGACATGATTGGACTAAAGTTCATTGACCGAGTCAGACCCGGTGACATCGTCTACAAGCTTACTCCCGAATAAGCAGACCGACGTTCCAGTGAAGTACATTGGTATAATTCTATGAATTCATAGAGAAGAAAGTTTGCTAGCGTTCACGTTTTCAATTCTTACAGCTTCAAGAAGGGCTTTTCTTTCAAAAATTCTGTAATAGCACTGAAATGGCGATTTACTTACCAGAAACCATTGCAAGTTCTTCTTGTGCAATCTTTGCAATTTCTTCGGAAAGTTCTTCGACAGATTGATGGGCATAATAAGTGTCATAAAGTGCTTTGTATTTACCTCCGAGACGTAGGAGTTCTTCATGTGTACCTTTCTCAATGAGTTCTCCATGATCGAAAACAAACACACGTGATGCATTTGCGATTGTTGTTAGCCGATGGGCAATGACTACAGTAGTTCTGCCTGCAAACAACTTCTCTTGTGCAGCTTGAACCAGTGATTCCGAGTAGGCATCCAGTCGGCTGGTTGCCTCATCAAGAATAAGGATTTTAGGATCTGCTAACATTGTTCGAGCAATAGCAATCATTTGGACTTGGCCAGCGCTGAGATTTTTGCCACCTTCTGTAACAATCGTATCGTAACCATTTGATAACACTTCAATGAACTCATGAGCTCCGATAAGCTTACAGAGTTCAACAATCTCTTGATCAGTTGCAGATTGTCGTCCATATCGAATATTCTCTAAGACATTAGCATCAAATAGATAAGGTTCTTGGGCAATAAGGGCAGTTGTATCGTGTAAGGATTCAAGCGTCACATCCTTAATGTCCTGATCACCAATCAATATGCCACCTTCTTGAGGATCATAAAATCGATTGATAAGGGCAGCAACTGTCGTTTTCCCAGCCCCCGTGTGTCCAACCATTGCAACAGTTTCACCAGGGGTGATTTTAAAGGTTACATTGTTTAAAACATTGGTTCCCTCTACATATGAAAATGATAGGTTTTCAAATGAGATGCCGTCACTAGTCTCCTTTAGAGAAACAGCATTTGGAGAGTTAATTATTGTTGGTTTTACATCAAGAACATCCAAAGTGCGATCCATACTAGCTAATGACGCTTGAAACTGAGTTGCCATCCAGCTAAGGGCGAGTAGTGGCCAAAGAAATCGTTGAACAAGAATTACACCAAGAAATACTTCGCCTAGTGTTAAAACAGGCGCAGTACCAATTGCCAAACTGCCTCCCACAAATAAAAGTGCAGCAATCCCTATTATGCCCATAGCTCGGATCAGAGGCTGCATTAGTGTCATCATAATCATAAACCTGAATCCATGGCGATACGCCTCTTGATTCAACTGTTGCATCTTAGCCGCTGTTTCCTCTTCTCTATTGAAGGCTTTGGCAACATGAATTCCACTCAGATCTTCTGCGATTTGTCCCGATACCTCACCATAGGCATGTTGCGATGCCAACATTATCCTCTGGCCCACGGTGCCAAATAGCACTACAATAAAAACTACAGCAGGAGTCACGGCTAGTGCTGTCAGGGCGATTAGGGGATTCGTCAGCCACATTATAACAAAAGTAATAACCAATAAGAGAACCTGGCTTGAAACATCTATTGTCATCTGAACCCCAGTTCCTAGGTCGTCGATGTCCGAAGTTACTCTCGCTGTTACATTTCCACTCTGTTCGGATTTAAGGTATGACAAGTCAGTACGTACCAGATGGTTGTATAAATCCTGTTGAATCGTTTGAACGAAACCGGCTCGTGCTCCTGAAAGAATCCAAGTGTTGATAGAGTTAAGTATCCAGCTAGCGAGCCTGAGTCCAACATAAATCCCACCTAAGATGAGAACTCCTGTGATTGTGCTGCCAGGAGTAAGAACAAGATCAATTCCCCATGAAAGAACCAATGGATCAATAGCTTGGAATATAGTTGATATTAAGACAAGTACTGCTCCGACTGCAATGATCCTCTTGAAGCGACCCAAGTACTCAAGCATTTTGATCAGGAGAACATATATCGGTCGGCTTCTTTTCTCAGTCTGTCCAATAAATCTAGATCGACGTCTAGACATTACATACCACCTCCCGTATCAGTCACTCCGTTGGCATACTGCAATGCGCCAGGCAACCTTTCAAAGATGCGGTGGTAGTGTTCAGACGTTTCTAGAAGTTCCTTATGAATTCCAACAGCCACAAGCTCTCCCTTATCAACGACTACAATCAAATCTGATTCAAGAAGAGTTCTCAATCGTTGTGTAACAGTAATGCTTGTTCTATCTTGCATGACTTCGTCTAACGCCTTTCTCAAGAAATACTCAGTTTGCGCGTCAATGGCAGATACGCTATCGTCAAGTAGGAGAATCTTTGGGTCATGTAAAATCGTTCTAGCAATAGCAAGTCTCTGTCTTTGCCCTCCCGAAAGAGTCATTCCTCTTTCCCCTATTGCAGCATCATATCCATCAGGCATTATGGAGATAAATTCGTGAGCCTGTGCCCGTTTCGCTGCTTCAATCACTTCTTCATCACTTGCAACCATATTTCCAAAGGCTATATTATCCCTGATGCTCATCCTGAATAGGAAGATGTCTTGTTCAACTAACCCAACAGCTTTCCTGACCTTTCTCGTATGAATATTCCTAAGATCAATACCATCTATCAGAACACGACCTTCTGTAGGATCATATAATCTCAATAGCAACTTCAGAATCGTGCTCTTTCCTCCCCCAGGTCCACCAATAAGGGCAACTCTTGAGCCTCCGGGTATCCTGAGATTCAGATTCTTTAACACATAATTGCTATTTTTACCATTATTGTTAGCATAGCTAAAGTTCACATTTTCAAATACGATATCTCCAGCCCAGTTTAAAGTTAGGCGGGGTTTGTCGGGTTCTTTCAGCGGATCTTTCCAGTTTAAGATATTAACGATTCTTTGGGCGTTTACATAGCCGCCTCGAATTTCAAGGAGGAATCTTGGCAATATCCAGCCAGCAACATCGAGTGCTACTAGAAGTCCAAGCACTTGAACAAGTGTACCTACTGAAAAAACACCTAACAGGACTTGATTAGATCCATAAAGAAAAGATAATCCAGTAACAGCAGTCATTATGAGAGTTGGGCGGTAGAACGCAGTCAAGCGCCCCTCGCGCGTTTGTATTCGTTGGTACTCCTTTGAAACTTTGCCAAATTTTTCATACTCATATTCTTCTGCGCCAAAAGCTCTCACAACTTCAATTCCTCGAAACACCTCTTGAGATGAGGCAGTTAATCTTTCGTTCTGTTCAGACCGAGCGCGTCTAACAGGTTCAACAGTAACAGCGTAGCGGTAGGCGAAATAGATGTAGAGTGGTATTCCAATCACTGCGATAATTCCGAGTGTTAAATCGATTATCCAAAGGAATACAACAGTAATCACGAAGGAACCAATTGTAGTGATAATTGTCCGCAACGCCGGATTTAATGAGAACCGTATCCAGCGAATATCTTGCATAGAAACTGCAAGTAACATCCTACTATCAACTTGATCATGAAATGTCATGCTATTTTCACTAACAACCTCAAAAAATTCTTGCCGAGCATCGCGCTCCCATCGAAGAACCATAATAGCGAAAGCATAACCCACTGCGAATATCGTTGCGAATAGACCTCCAGCGAGTCCAAGAATCGTGAAAACAAGCATCATAAAACGGGGCGTCAATTGATTGGTCAATGCTAATTCATCGATTGCCTGGCCTAGTATGATTATTGGCAGTGCTTGAAGAAGTGATGCTAGAAGTGCAAGCCCAATAGCTACTACAGTTACACCAGGATATCGCAGAAGGGCCGATAATTGATAAGATAATGCACTTTTGTACTGTCCTTTTGCCATTACATTCACCCAAGCTGTTCACAGTCTCGATGCATTTGCATAAACAGGACGAGTAAAGTATCAGAAACATACCTTAATTAGTCAACTATGTATGACAAATAAATGATTTGAAACTGACATTCACAAAAGAATATGCCTACATGAAGCTGAATTTGATTTATGTCAATCGCTTTACAGATTAAATTTAAATATCATTCTGTTAAAACATGCGTTATTATTTCACGAAATATCAAGAGGGTTGTTAAATGACATCAAAGCCATGGATTGCACATTGGCCAACTGATGTCCCACAAACTTTGAAATATCCAAAAATTCCGCTTTATCAATTGGTAAAAGAATCTGCCGAAGCATTTCCTTCAACAACAGCATATGTTTTTGAAGATGACCACATGAGCTATGAGCGATTTTATACACAAATTAAGAAGTTTGCTGCTGCTCTACATTCGCTTGGGGTAAAATATACAGACAAAGTAGCGTTATATCTTCCAAATATCCCATCCTATCTAATTAGTTACTTTGCTGTCAACAGGATTGGGGCAATCGTTGTTCCCTGTAATGCGGCATATCGTGAAAAAGAAATAGGTTTCATACTAAAGGATTCAGAAGCTGAAACTATAGTCGTTCTAGAGGATATGTTATCGGTAGTGGAAAATGTTCGAGAAGAATCATCTCTAAAAAATGTAATAATTGTCGGAAAAGAAACTTTTCCAAATACTCTTAGTTTTTACGAGTTACTTTCTAACACTGAATCCAATCCTCCTGTAGTAGATATTCAATCAGAAGACATCGCCGTCTTGGGTTACACAGGAGGTACTACTGGGATACCAAAAGGTGCTCTTCTCACTAATTTCAACCTTGTATCAAATGCAATGGCGGTCACCAACTGGTTCTATTTCGAAAAGGGAAAGGAAAGTACCATTGCCGTCTTACCGCTTACGCATATTTTCGGTATGACCTGTGCGATGACAGGACCACTTTCAAGTGCAGGAACAGTGTTTTTAATGCCAAAATTTAATCCAGGTAAGGTACTTGAGTTGATTTCAACCCATAAGATTACATACTTCCCTTGCGTTCCAACAGCATTCATCGCGCTTCTTCACTATCCAGAACTTGAAAACTTTGATCTAAGTTCACTTAGATTTGCTCTTTCTGGTGGTTCATCTCTTCCAGTTCAAGTGATGAAAAAGTTTGCAGAAAAGACAGGAGTTAATCTCTTAGAAGGCTATGGTCTTACAGAGGCCGCTCCAGTTACTCATCTGAGTCCAATTGCGCGAAAAAAAGGAGGTTCAATAGGAATTCCAATTATTGATATCGTTGCACGTGTTCTAGATGATAACGGAAATGAATTGCCCATCGGTGAACGTGGTGAGTTAGCGATTCGTGGACCCAATGTGATGAAGGGATATTGGAAAAAACCAGATGAAACAAAGAATACATTAGTAAATGGTGAACTCCGTACGGGAGATATTGCGATAATAGATGAGGAAGGATACTTCTTTATCGTAGATAGGAAGAAGGACATGATCAATGTTTCAGGCTACAATGTTTACCCACGCGACGTCGAGGAAGTGTTATATGAACATCCGAAGGTAAAAACAGCAGCTGCTATTGGTGTTCCAGACGAATACAGAGGAGAAAAAGTGAAAGCATACATTGTACTCAAAGAAGGACAAAACGCGACAGAAGAAGAAATTATCAAGTTTTGTGAAGAAAAAATAGCGAAATTTAAAGTGCCTAAACTTGTGGAATTTCGAGAAAGCCTTCCAATGACAAGTGTAGGAAAAGTTCTCCGAAAGGCACTCAAGGAAATAGTGAAAGGAAGTACCGCGTAAAATTATACTGTTATAGAATCTTTATAATCTATTTCTAGTTTTTTCTTACAAGAAAACATATAGATACTTTTGAGAATACAGCATTGCCTCACTTCTAAATTATTTACTTTGTTTGCATGAGGAGTCTTACATGAAATGTGATGTTCTTGTGATAGGTGGTGGACCTAGCGGATCTTATGCTGCAAAAGAAATCGCCACTTTAGCCAAGGGTTACAAAATTCTCCTCATTGAAGATCATAAAGTAATTGGAAAACCAGTGCAATGCGCAGGTAAAATATCAACACGTGCATGCAGAGAATTAAATCTGCCACGAAAAAGTATTCTAAATACTGTCAAAGGAAGTTATTTCTATTCTCCTTCTGGACATTTAATTCTTGCGAAAAAAAGAATTCCTCAGGCTTACATTGTAGATCGTGGAGCATTCGATAAAGAACTTTGTCAAGAGGCGCAAGATAAGGGAGTAGAAGTACTACTGAAAACAAAGGGATTGAAGCCTCTAAGAAAAAATGGCAAAATTTGTGGAATTGTCGCTCGACAGAACTCCAGCCATATCAAAATTCATGCTGGCGTGATTATTGATGCAGAAGGCGTGCGCTCCTTAATTGCTAAAGAATGTGGTTTTCCTATAAAAAGGAATTTCGTTAGTAGTTTTCAGATGGAAATATCCCCTGTTTTATATGAGGATATTGAGTCAGTTGAAGTTTATTTCTCTTCAAAATACTCTCCAGGCTTCTTTGCATGGATTATTCCAGTGAACGAACATCTAGCAAGAGTAGGTATTGGTGTTAAGGGTACGTTAAAGCAAGCGTCTCAGAATCTTCTATACTTTATTAAAAAACATCCTGCTGCTTCTAAGAAATTTGGCAAGAATTGGGAAATAAAGAATAAACTTGCAGGACTTATACCCATGGGCGGTCCAGTTCCAATAACAGTAAAAGACAGTGTAATGCTCGTGGGGGATACCGCAGGTCACCTGAAATCGACAACTGGAGGCGGACTTTATTTTGGGATGAGTTGCGGGAAAATTGCAGCTAAAGTTGCGGTTGATGCTCTAAATAATGAAACTCCACTTCAAGTAAGAAATTATGAGAGCCTCTGGCGAAAAAGGTTTGGATCAGAACTTAAAAAAAGTGCGAATATGAGAAAATTTGTAAACCGATTGCATGATAGCACGCTGGATTCATTATTTAATATCGTGAGTGAGTATAATCTAGAACCATTGTTGGAAAGATTTGGAGATATTGATTACCAATCGTCTTTTATTAGACCTTTTGCAAGCAAACTCTCTTTTTTACCCTTCAAAAACCCAAAGTTGACTTTTGAACTTCTTAAGGCAATTGTTCTAGCCAACGCTTAAGAATGGTTCAGTGAACTCTCTTTTCTCTCAATTTATGAAGAATGGATCCAAGAAATAATAACATTGAAGACATCCTTATGCGACCCAAATTTTCAAATAGTTTAAAGAACAACCGATGTTAGAAAAGTGAAGGTGGCAGTTGATGTTAGATAAAGTGAAGGTGGCAGCTGCGCAAGTCGCACCTGTCTATATGGATAAAGAAGCAACTATTGACAAGGCCTGCCGAACGATTGCAGAAGCAGGTCGAGCTGGTGCTAAACTCATCGTTTTTTCTGAGACGTTCATCCCGGGTTACCCATACTGGCGAGGGTTGCAACCTATATCAAAATGGTCAGATTATATGGTCGAATATCAAAAAAACGCCCTGAAAATTCCGAGCAGTGATACTGAGATATTAGGAGACGCGACAAGAGACGCTAATTTGATATCCGCTATAGGGTGCACGGAGATTAGCGATCGAAAAGGTAGCGAAACACTTTACAACACAATACTCTTTATCGGAAACGATGGTGAAATACTTGGACGACACAGGAAGCTAATGCCCACACATGCTGAAAGAATAATTTGGGGCATGGGCGATATCAGTGATGTAAGGGTCTTCGACACAAATATAGGCACAATCGGTGGTATCGTCTGTTATGAACATCATATGACTCTGCTAAAGGCAGCAATGGCCGCACTTGGTGAAGAGATTCATTGCGCAGTTTGGCCCGGATGGTGGGTTATGAAAAGACACCCGGGCAAAAAATTTCGATTTAGACCTAACGATGATTCTCCGCATTTTTGTGACATTGAATATGCAATAAAAGAGTATGCTTTTGAAACGCAGACGTTCGTAATCAGTGTTAGTCAGTATATCCCTGACGATTTAATGCCTGAAGAGTGTGCCGACTTTAACATCGCCGCTGGTGGCGCTTTTATTGTCAACCCAGCAGGAGTCTATCTTCAAGAGCCTGTTTTCGACAAGGAGACGATTATCTATGCTGAATTAGATGCTGACGACCGTCGCCATACAAAAGCATACTTTGACGCGCTAGGACACTATGCACGTTGGGATGTACTCAGACTAGAATTAAGAGGAGAGCCTTTAGAGCCATTAACTACAAAGGCCCAATTCAAATTAGACCCCAGTATGCTGAAAATATTAGCTGAGAAATATTGTATTGAACTTAAAAAACTTGAGAAGATATTGGAAGAACTAGGTCTTGACTCATCCATTTCTTAAACATACATTTTTTGGAACTATTTTAACTTCTCTTTCTTGTTCTAGACCTACTTTTTCTCTTTCTTGTTTTAGGCTTTTTACTAACTTTTGCTTCAGGTTCAGGTGTTTTAACTACAGTCGGCGCTTCCCTAATTACTTCAGAAATCTCTTCAGTTAGTTTGCCATTCAAAACATGAGTTATCCTTACTAATTCAAGTAAGTACGCTTCAACATTTTTAGAAACATCATTAAGGCTCGAATATTTGCTTATCACCTGAATAAAAACAATTAGAGAAGCCACAGCAATGGCGGCCTCTTTAAAACCCCATTCTTCAAATAGAGCTTCGGCATAAGCCAGTTTGTTCATATCTACTTTTTCGTAACTTAACGCATTTGAAAGGACGGTAAAACAAAATGCCTTAGTTTGTAAGAGATGAATTACATCCTCCGAAAGTTTCTTTTTTTCAAATTCTTTGATGATGTCATCTAGAGTTTTAGCAATTCCCATAGTTTTATCTTTTAATTCAGTTAGACTTTCGCTATTTAATGAACGTATAAATTTCTCGTCTAGAGGACTTAGAACTAAGATTAATTCAAAAGCATTTTTTGCCAATAATTCATACTCTTGAGCCTTATCCGCTTCTTTTTTCGCGCCTTTCTCAGAAAAAAGGTCTTTTGCTGCTTTTAATTCATTTGTTGCATCAGCATATTTGCGCATATTAATAAGAACGATACCTTTATTCCCATATGCTTCAGCAAGATTTTTATCTAGTTTTAACGCTTTATCAAAGCATTCAATTGCCTCATCATGTCTGCCAAGATGTCCTAGTGCTATCCCTTTGTTGTTCCATGCTTCCGAATAATTTAGATTTAAATTTAACGCTTTGTCATAGCATTCAATTGCATCCTCGTAATCGCCACCTTTTCCCAGTGTAATAGCTTTATTAAACCATGTGATAGCATCAGTTGCGGTTTGCCCTTTGTTTCTGGTTTTTTTCCTTCTTGGCAACTTATGCCACCATCACAAACTCTAGTTTTTATTCAAGGAGGAATTCTTGAACTTCAATCATCAACTTCTAATTTTTTTTGCGTCAAGACGCAAGGAAACCATTCAAATTGGAAACGCATCATAGGTTTAGGTCTGGGTTTCGGCTTAATCGCAATATCTTTTTCTTGTATTTGCATTTTAAGAGATTCTAATTCTTTTTCCTTTTCCTGAATTGCACTTCTTAAAGTCTTTATCTCATCTTTTTCAGATGAATCAAGTTCCTTTAGTCTACCTTCTAGTTCCTTGATTTTTTTCTCACGTTCTCTAACAGTCGTTTTTAGTTCTTCAATTTCTTTAGTGGAGATCATACCTCCATTTTCGATCTGATCGACATATGTCTTAAGTTCACCTTCAAAACGTGCAATTTCATTCTCAAGATCATTAATTTTTTTGGTTTTCTCAGTTGATTCTTTCTCTAGTTCTTCTTTTTTTAACCGCTCGTTTTCTGTTAATTCGTTGAGATTCGCAATTTCTGTTTCCTTCTCTTTCATTAAATTCTCTAACGTTGTAAGTTTTTCTGTCATTTCTTCGGCCATCAGCATTTGTGACTCGAACGATTCTATTTTTTGAATTATTTCGCTTATATCCGCCTCCCCTAATGCTCCTCCTACTAGCCTCAAAAGATCCTCAAGTACTAATCTCATTCTTCTGCTAGCGTCCAATGAAATTGATGTAAAAGTTTTCTTGAAGTAATCCGACATTGTAGCGTTGATAGTTTTTACAATTTGATTGACTTCTGAGATTGAATAATCTGGTCTTGTAGATGTAACGGAGTTTAATCGAAGTTCCTCTAATAGATAGGAAAATTCTTTCTCAAGGGAATCTTTTTGCCCTTGCAAGTGTTCAAGAAATTTAACGACAGATGTTTTTATGATTTGCTTAAGATTTTGGCTTTCTGTCAATCAGATACCCCAAGAAAAGAATTACGCATGTAATAATCATAATACTATGAATTCCTGAGATTTGTACTCAGTATA
>JAECRW010000182.1 GCA_016294985.1 Candidatus Sifarchaeum marinoarchaea
AATTTATTCAAACTGATCTTAATGAGCGTATATATGAAATAATGGGCGAACTCTCAAAAGAAAAATTCCAAGCTGAAAGATACGATAGAATAAAAGACTTTACAAAAAATGTTGCTATAATCCCAACTTCTGCTAAAACTGGAGAAGGAATAGCTGACCTATTAATGATTCTAACTGGTTTGGCACAGCAATTCCTTCAAGAAAAATTACATGTTTCGAAAGGACCAGCAGTAGGTTCAATTCTGGAAGTTAAAGAAGAGCCTGGTTTAGGAATAACTATTGATACAATTGTTTTTGATGGGAGAATTAAAAAGGGAGATAATATCGTCACCTACGATAAGAATGGAGAACCGATTATAACAAAAGTTCGCGCATTACTTTCTCCAAAACCTTTGGATGAAATCCGTGATCCAAGAGAAAAGTTTAGTTCTGTAGACGAAATAAAAGCCGCTGCCGGTATAAAAATAGGTGCGCCAAATCTCGATAATGCTGTTGCTGGTGCATCAGTTTCTGTGTTCACTGATGAAGAACACTTAAACTCTCTTATTGCGGAAATAGAAAAAGAGATCAGCGAGATAATTATATCTACAGATGTTGCTGGAATAATCTTAAAAGCTGATGCTTTAGGCTCACTAGAGGCAATTTTAAAACTTCTAAAAGAAAACAAAATTCCTATAAGATCTGCTAATGTTGGCGATGTCAGCAAACGTGATGTTGTGGAAGCTGGTATCTCTCTCGAACAAGATCCTCTTAATGGAATAATATTAGGATTTAATGTTGGCGTACGTCCAGATGCAAAAGAAGAAGCAGACCGCCTAGGCGTGCCTATATTTCTAAATAATATTATTTATAGACTCATTGAGGATTTTGATGAATGGAAACTAGAAAAAGAAAAGGAATTACGAGAGGAACGCGAAAAGGCAATTATTAGACCAGGAAAAATAAGAGTTATGCCTGGGTTTGTTTTCAGAATCAATAAACCTGCGGTTGTCGGCGTTGAAATATTAGGAGGACAAGTTTGTCAAAAATATCAATTGATTCGCGAGTCCGATGGGCGTAGGGTTGGCGAAATAGTTGGCATACAAGATCGGGGTGAAAGTATTCCAAAGGCTACAAAAGGGGAAGAGGTTGCAATATCGATTAAAGGCGCAACTGTAGGAAGAACCTTCAAGGAAGGAGACAATTTATACGTAGACATGTCTGAGACGATGTTTGCAACTTTAAAAACCAAATTTAAGGATGAGCTACCTGAATCTCAATTAGAAATTTTAGAAGAGTTAAAAGAAATAAAACGGAAAAACAAGCCGCTTTGGGGATTTTAATTCCATTTTTTGCCAATGCGCAGAATTTATAAAGAGAAAATGAATTCATGTTCTTTGATCATTCACAATTTTAAAACTTGATGATAATCAGAATAATTCGGAGGACAAGACACTTGGTTGAGTATAAAGCAGTCATATCTGATCCAGAAACTGGTAAAACACGACAGATCGGTATTGAGAGCGAAAAAATTGACAGGCTTTTTGGAATTAGAATTTCAGAAGAAATTGACGGCGCAACAATAGGCTTTCCAGGATATAAGTTCGTGTTAACTGGTGGAAGTGACAAAGATGGGTTTCCTATGAGACCTGATGTTCATGGAGCTGTCAGGAAAAGAATTTTGTTGTCTTCAGCGCCCGGTTTTCATCCAAAAAGATCTGGCCAAAGAAAGAGACGAACAGTTAGAGGAAACATGATCTCGGATGAGATAGTTCAGTTAAACCTCAAAGTCACTGAAAAACCTGAGAAGGAAGATATGCAAATAATAGAATTCTAAAAAATTACAATGAGATCTCTCCAGTATAACAAATTAAAATTTCCTAGGGTACAAAAAATGCGGAGAGGTCAATGTTCTTTCATTTAAAATCATTTTAAAATTGAAAGAAGTTGAGTTTTTTAAGTCATAAGGTCTTAATGTTAGGAGGCAAAATTATGAGTGAATTTGAGAGAACTTTCGTGATGTTAAAGCCTGACGCCATAGCAAGAGGGCTAATTGGAGAGGTAATCTCAAGAATTGAGAAAAAAGGGCTGAAAATAACTGCATTGAAGTTATTACAAGTTTCAAGAGAGTTAGCAGAGACACAATATGCAGTTCATAAAGGAAAGGCATTTTTCGAACCATTAATAAAATATATTACCTCCGGACCATCTCTTCCAATGGTTGTAGAAGGAAAAAGCGCAGTTAAAGCAGTAAGAACACTTATAGGAACAACAAATTCCCTAGAAGCGAGCCCTGGTACAATTAGAGGCGATTTTGGGATAACCCTTGAGCGAAATGTTATTCATGCAGCAGATTCTGTTGAGAACGCAAAAATAGAAATGGAAGTATATTTTACCGAGGAAGAGATATGTAAATACACGCGCATAGATGAACAGTGGCTTTACGAATAATCCCAGTCTTCTATGCCTAATTTTCTTCATTAAAAAGGAGAAGTCAGATCTTACCGCTTAGATTCATATCGATTTGTCCATTTCAGTTTACGGGGATTGCGTTTCATCGAATCAGATTTCTTACATTTACTTGAACAGTACCATCTGGTAGATCCATCTGTCTTAACAAAAAGCATACCAGTTCCAGGTTTAATTTTGATTGCGCAGAAGCTACATTCTCTTATTCTGACCATTCTGACCACTTATAACTTAGTTTAACCATTGTCGTGGGTTTTTAGTCAACTCATTTTAAATGTGTTGTGACAGTTGATCAAAATAGTATAAATCTCTGTTTTTCTAGTAAATTGATACGAGTGACTCGTGAACAACATTAACGTGCGGTGTGTGTTCACTTTCACAACGGTCTCCAAACTTTAAATAGTTTGTAAGAGAACTATTTTTGATGAAGTTCGGTAGGAAGGCGGGGATACACGACCGGTATGCTGCTGATATTTCCAGGAAAGTCTCTTAAGAATAAAGAAACACGAAAATCAGTCTATATATAGCTGAGAGAGAGGTATTGCTCACCATGTTTATAACCGTCCAAGTCTCGCTGATGGGGGATAAATTTACCCCAAAAAAACACCAACAGTTACAGCGTCTGATGGCACGGGATACCACGGTTATTCGAGAATATTTACAAATTATCGAGCAAGAAGCCACGCAGTTGTGGCAAAAGGGATACGAAGGACGCCAAATTTCTTTCAGTAAACTGGATCAGTTGACCTTAACCAGCAAACCAATTACA
>JAECRW010000035.1 GCA_016294985.1 Candidatus Sifarchaeum marinoarchaea
AAAACTGGGTATGCTATGCATTGAAATTTCTTTCTTTTCCCTTTTTTTGTAAATCTTTTGAAGATTACTTCAGAATTTACATTATAAGATAGAATCTCCATTTGAATAATATTTTCTACACACAGCTCAAAATATAACTTTTAGAAGTTTGAATCTTCAATCATAAAAAAGGTAAAAAAACCATTTGTTTGCTTTCGACATTTAGAAATCGATTTACTGTTTTAAGCTTGTTTAATGGATTCATAGTATCTCATGACGATTTCTCTGCATATTTGAATAAATGCACGTTTAACATTTAATCCATCAGTGGCGATAGTTTCATAGACAAGGATCTCTGCAAATCCATTATCTTGCTCAAAAACGTTTCTAACATCTTCTTTCGTAACAGTTTCTGGCAAATCTCGTTTGTTAACCATGATTATAACCGGTATACTATTTCCATTTCCTTCATTTGCTAGATAATCTTTTAGCTCATTCACAGCCCATAGGTTTTCGTCCCATAGTTCCTTCTGAGCGTCCCACACAAAGATAATTCCATCCGCACCTTGCAAAATAACCTTTCTCTGTCCTTTGTGGCGTTTTTGACCTGCAACGGTATATATCTGAAATTTAATCTTACCAACGCCAGCGACTGCTCTATCAAAGAATAAGGTACGCCCCGTCGGGTCGGCAATAGATTGTAAATCGCCTTTTATTAATTCTGGGTCATTTTTTGACAGCCACATGACTGAAGTGGTTTTTCCTCCCATACTTGGGCCCCAATATACAATCTTGAACACGAG
This sequence comes from Candidatus Sifarchaeum marinoarchaea, assembly GCA_016294985.1. Classification (GTDB taxonomy): domain Archaea; phylum Asgardarchaeota; class Sifarchaeia; order Borrarchaeales; family Borrarchaeaceae; genus Borrarchaeum; species Borrarchaeum marinoarchaea. Next base: position 783 of record JAECRW010000035.1, read on the forward strand.
CCTTCCGTCGGGAGTTTTTAGAGGCATTTTTTTTAAGCTCCTAATTATGAAAAATGACAAAGATTACAACGACTTCAAGTATTACAGTGTTGCTCTGATTGTATATTTTACCTATATCTTATTTATACAATGTGGGAAATTTAACCGCAAAACTCTGGAATTCTCTTTATATACTACTCCAAAGAATGAAAAATGCCTAAGTATTTTTTTAGAGGAATAAAGAACTGCAAATCTCTATTCTGTCTGCCTTTCAAGTTTTTCTGCAATTATTGTCAATGCATCAAATTTATCAGAAATAGTCTTTACCAAGCCATGTAACTCTTTGATTTGTGTTTTAAGTACCTGAATATGTTCAAATGTTTCTTCTGAAAGAGTAGAGTCTTCAATTGTTGTTGGTGGAGTTGGAGGTGTAGGGGGTTGTGATGTCGTTACTTCACTCACAGGCGGGGTAACAGTTACTTCAGCTGAAGGTTGCACGGGTACAACAGAAGAAATGTCCTCTTCCACCTCAATTAATGAAGGTTTCTCTGTAACTGCAGGCATTTTAGGTGCTTCGCCAATTTCCTCTATTAATTCTTCAACAATTCTCGTGATCACACGCGGATTAGGCGAGAATCCTTCAGATTCAATCATATCATTGAGAATCATTTCAACCGTCTTAGAGTCCAATGCAGGGCAAACTTTCACTGCTACGGGCCACTTTCCTTTAATTAAACTTAACTTGCCACTTTTATCCAGATTTGCTTGCAGTTGAATTGCATAAGACGACCCAGGTAGTTTTCTAGTGGGTAAACTCAATCTATTCACATCCTCTTTGAGAGTGTTGTTTGTTATAATAGATATTTGTTCACAATGGTATAATAAAATTATCATAATTGATTAAGCACACACAGCTTCTATGATGCGTTTTGTTTTGTTTTGGCTATATTGGATGCTAAATTTTGCTTCATAGTTCAGCTAGCTAGAAGACCACCTTACTAGTTGGGTGTAGTTCTCGTCTCAAAGACTAAACGAGAAGTTATCTAATGAAGGAATTAGAAAGACGTTTAACAATCTATCCACAAACAAAAAACTTAAAAAACTCCTGAAACTGAGACTTATCACAGCCACAGACATTTAATCGTAATTGTTTTAAAATCGCCTAGAAGGAAGTTGGCTTCCATGGTTGAAAAGTATCAAACCATCAAGGTAGGCTCTGTGATGAGCACAGATTTTTCCACAGTTGATCCTAATTCTACAATAGATGAAGCAGTAAAAATAATGAATGAAAAAGATACTCCTATGCTTGTTGTTTGTACTAAAGAAAACTTCCCAGTCGGAATAATCACAGAGCGAGATATTGTTATCCGTGTTATGGGCGGTGGTAAAAAGCCAAGCGAAACTCTTGTTGAAGAAATAATGACTTCTCCTGTGAGAACATGCGGTCCTAACACCTCAATTTCTGACGCGATGCGACAAATGGCAAAAAAGAAAATAAGGCAACTATTAGTGGTCAATGAAGGCATTCTTGTGGGTGCACTCTTAGCGCGTGACGTGCTCGCTGTAGCACCAGAACTAATTGATATGCTTTCTGAATTAGTCTCAGTGAGGAGCGACGAAAGTAAACCGATTGAGGAAGGCGCTTCTGGATATTGTGACGAATGTGAGGAATATTCTGATGATTTAAAGCTCATAGACGGAAGGTACTACTGCGAATTTTGTCGGGAAGCAATGGAATTAGATAAAGAAGAGTTCTAATTCCTATGAGTTCAGCCTTATTTCACCAAGCGCTTTGGTCATTAAAAGCAGCTTAAAAAACAATTCTTCAAGGCTACATATTACGCTAATTTTATTTTCTTTAAGAATCAACATATGACGAAAAACGATCTCTTCCAATTCATTTTTTGTTTTTTTCCCGTTTGCTGGACTTTCAAGTTTAAAAAGACACCACTCAGCAGAGTTACTATTGTGAGGAATAAATTTCAAGAAGATTCTTCCTTCTGGACTTTCAATTGTAAATTTCCGAAAGAATTTTCTTTTAATTCCAAACCCAAGCGTTGTAACCTCATCTATTATGAATTGATTCATGTTGGGCTCTATATAACTAAAAGAAAAAATACCGATTGCCACCCCTATTACAATTAAGCCAAGTTCAACTGCCGCAAAGGGCCAAAGGAAGTAGAACGCAGAAGTAACTCCTAGGTTCTCTGAACGTCCTCCAGCATCAAGTAATTCCTTTTGCTGAGCATATGTAGGTTGTGCTGGCATCCCTAACTGTCCGTAAGTTAATAATATTACACTAGCGACAAAAATGACGACAATAAGAGAAAATGCTACATATAAGAGGCTTTTGTATGTTTTATAACTCTTTTTTACGCTGTCTACTAACTTTTCAGCCATTTTCGTCAGTCCTTAATACGTTTTCATACATCTCTCGAAGTTGTTGTCCATGCTTTGCGGCCATAGCTATCAATGTTTTTGCAATAGGATGAAGATGGTTAATTCGTAATGAGTGCAGTTTTGAGGTCAGTTTATCCCGCAGGATTAGATTCTCCTCAGTGAGTCGTTGCAATACGCCTCTGTATAGACTCTTAGCCTTTCCTGAATAACCAATTAATCGAGTCAATTGCACTCCTGAGACTGCCCTAGGATAAATATGCGCCAGGCAAAGCAGAATTTTTCTATTCATTTCATTGAGTGATGCAAATCCTATGAGAAGATCGTACATTTCTTTCGTTGTGATAGTGCCTTCTTCAGACATAGTATATCGCACCTAAATTGATTAAGTTGGTTGTGTGTCTTTTCACACTTTTGTTACATTAGCTAATTATTTATTGAGCAAAATTTTTCATTCTTGATTTAGAACTATAGTGTTGCTCTGGCAGATCTAACAATTTCAGGGCGGATTATTTTGTCTATCATAGATACGTAATTGGGATCTTCTGAAATGATTCCGAGAGTCTCCATACCTATAGGTGCAATCAGCACTTCTTCATTATCGCGCCAAAGTATTCTGTAATTTATTTCCGTATTTTTCTTGACTCGCACATTTCCAAGTTGATGTAACTCCTGTAATATGCGCATCTCTTCCTCTGCCTCTAATTCAGGTTGGGTGATTATAAGCACTTGAACTGACGGATCAAGTTGTTTAATTGTGTCAAATGGTACATCCTTGATATTTGGAGTAATTATGGTTAAAGTACGTTTTGTTCTTTCGATAGCTGCTCTAATAAACTCATTGAGTTGCTCTCCAATCAAATACCATGTATTTTCTTGAGTAATCCCAGCAGGAAGGATATCTTGGATTTCATCCCAAACGTCTTTTACAACCACTTCATAGTTCGCAGTATTCTCAATTACCTCTTGAATCTTGTCTCTTGTCTCCTGAATTATTGTTTTATTCACATCGGCTAAGTTCTCCACATTTACTTTGATGTCTCCTACGAATTTTGTTTTAATCGTTTTATTGAATTCATCTATGTTTTGAGATTGGCGCAGTGATAGATTTTTAAGGCCAGTTTGAAGATCGCTCTTGGTGGATTCGATAATATTTTGACTCGTTGATAATTCTTCTCCAAGTTCACTGACGATTCTCGCTGCTGTTTCCATCTTTTCCTCAGATTCTTTTACTAAATGATTTCTTGTCTCTTCATTAAGTTGATTAACGCTGTTAGTGAACTCTTCTGTTATTTGTTCAGTCCAACTTTGTGAAAGTTCTTGGATCTCACTTACAAATCGTAATAAATCACCTAAATTCGTATTCATAGCGTTTGTAACAAATTTCTCTAAAGATTGCACATGTTCTTCAAAAAGTCGCACTCTTGATTCTCTTATCGTCGTTATATCTGCTTCCAGTTTAGTAAGTCTTTTCTCTAAACTTTCAATGGCTTGTTCTAAAGTAGTTGTAATTTCTGTGTCAACTAGGGTTGCCATTTCGCTGGTCTTCTGCCTATGTTCATCGACTAATTTCTTAATTTCATCGTTGACAGTTGTAATTTCTTGCGTAACCGTTTTGGAAATTTTATTCACTGTGGTAAGTATTTCGTTTCCAGCAGTCTGAGTTTTTTCTTCAAGTTCTTGAAGATATTTTGTTTGAATCTCCTCAGTGTCTTCTTGTGTTGTATCAATCATCTTTTCCATTTCTTCGCTTAATCGTAGCTTTATAGTATCAATGGCATCTATTTTTGACAGAGCGATTGCATTAACCTCTTGTAGCACCTTACTCAACTGTTCGTTTATTTCTTCTCTTAACGCAGCACGGCTTTCATTTGATGTTGTTAGATGAAAATCTACTAATTCCAAAGCACTTTCTCTGATTAAATTAACAATGTTTTCTATTTCTGCATCATTGGATTCAATTTTGTTCTTTAGAGCATCCTCAAATAAACCTAAACTTTCTTTTTGCGTTTCTTTGCTCAAATCAAGTATTTTGACCAAATCTTGACGGATCAACTGGATAAACGTGTCAAGGTCGCTCTCTTGAACTGATAGCAAGCTTTTGAAGTTCTCATTTGCCTCTGTCATTGAGTCTATTAATTGAGACGCGCTATCCTCGCGGATTTGAGTCAATTGACCTATAGCGAAAGCATTATTGAGTTCATATAGCGTTATATTTCTCAGAATTGAGTCACTAACACTCTGCTTCGTCTCAGTGATTTGTGAGTCAGTATGTTCAATATAGTTTGAAAAATCTTCAGTAAACTCTTTCTTAAGCGCATTTACGGTTTTTGAATGCTGTCTTTTACTATTTGCGATCCGTTTTTTGTATTCTTGTTTGAGAGTTGTTATATCCTTCTTTAGAATTGAAATTTGGTCAGTAAATCGGTTGTTTATTTCTTTTTGTAAAGATTGCGTTTTAGCGGCAAAATCCTCACGAAGTCCTGTTATTGCTGATGTTATTTCTTTTAATGTTGCAGTTATATTCTCTGAGTAAAGTTTTTTCGTAGTTCCAACATATTCAGAACTAGCTATTTTTGTAGCGTCCACTTGTTCATCAAGTAAATTTTTCATTCCTTCAACCATATTTGTTGTCTTATTTACTTGTGCGGCGAGTAATTCTTCATATTCTCTCAAGTGAGCGGTTTGTAAGGTATCAAGTTCATTGGTCAGAGTTTTAGTTTCCTTATTTAATCGATCTATTTCTGATTGAAAGGTTGAAATAATAAATCCATTTAAGGCATTCAATTCATTCGCGAGTTGTTCATGTGTCTCGGTATAGGCAACTTCTATGCTTTCTTTAAGACTCTGATTTGTATCTATGGCCTGCGTTTTTCCTTCTTCCAAATTTTTTAGAAGTGTTTCTTCAAGCGTTTTCAATGTCGTTGCTCTAGCGGTATGAAGATCTCCTGTATATTTCATTATTTCATTTTCAATATTCTTGATTTCTGTTTTCTCGCTTTCAAGTTGTTTTTCCTTTAACTCTTTGCTATATTTGTCGATCGACTTTGTTGTATCCTTTAAGTTTTTCATTTGTTTATCAATAACCTGAGAAAACTCCTTTAGTGATGTTTGATATTCATCGCTAAACTCCTTAAAACGCAGTTGCAAATTATCTGCGAATCCCTTAGCCAGTGAGCCCATCATATTCGTAAAGTTTTGTAAGGTTGTTGATATTCTTAACTCACTATTTTTTGAGGCTTGAAAAAGAGGTCGATGGATTTTTTCTGAGACTTCTGCACTAAGGGCTTCTTTTAACTCAGTTTGCTTATCTTTCAGAGTAGTAATTTTCTGAGTTAAAGACTCTTCAACATTTTTGTCAAATTGTTCAAAATGCTGCGCAATTACATTTGTGTAACGTTCTATATGTTTATTGAGCTGTTCTTTAGATTCCATAATTTTTTGTTCGTCAAGATTTTCAAAAAATTCAGAGATTTCTGCCTTTATTTCCTTAATTTCATTCATTACTTGGGTTTTGGAATCCTCTGATTTTTCAAGGGCCTCTTTTATGTAATATTTCAAATAATCAATTGTTCCTTTAAAGTTGGATTCAATATGAACCGAAAATCTGCTCTCAATATTTTTAATAGTTGTCTGAAGTTCTTCAAATAAAGAGTTCGTGTTGCCTGTGAAGAACACAACTATTTGATTAAAGGTAGAGGAGAAATTCAAGATGTCGGTTGAAATCTTTGTAAGAATCTCTTGAACGGTTTCTGACAAATTCCTGAGCTTGATATCCGAATCGGTTGTTATGGATTTCTCAACATGTATTAATTCAGGTTCTATCTCCTCTAATTGAGAATGAAGTGTATCGCTGATTTTATGTGATACCTCATCTAAATACAAACTCATTTTCCCTATTAATTCATTCATCTTTTCCTTGAGTACTAAGTTGTATTTTTCGTAAATTCCTTTTTCTTCTTTAGATTCTTCCTTGAGAAGCGCTTGTAACTTCTTTTTCGCTTCAGTGCTCTCTTTATTAATTGACTTTTGAAATGTTGATATCTTGTTATTTAAATCAGTTTGAAGCGTGGCAAATAAATTATCTAAGGTTTCCTTTTCTTTATTGATTGTATTAGTAGTTGTTGATGTAAAACCTCCAAAAATTTGATCAAAAGTGGTGAGTTCTGTTCTCAAGTGCTCAGAAACCGTATTTTTGAATTCATTAGAGGCGCTCGTGTAATCTTCGATATCTGCATCTCGACGTGTTTCTATTTCCCTTAGGATAGCCGCAACTTCGTTAGTAAATGTAGTGGCTAATTGAGTCACTCCGCCATCAAGATACTTGTGAAGTTTATCAAGCGTATCGAGTCTCTCATTTGCTGCATCATTGATAACGTTGCTTAGATTCTCTATCAAATTATTTTCTATTTCGTTGCGCGTCCCAGAATGAGTTGCGATTATTGAATTATTAAATTCAATAAGTTGTTCGTAATCTTCTTTAGCGTTTTCTAAGTGGTCATCCAGAAGATGGTCTACCCCTTCTAGCACTAAATTGCTGTTTGTACTCAATATCTCTTTATTTTCAGAGAGAAGAGAGTGTAATTTAGTTTCCAATTCTCTATTAAATTTCCTGCTGTCCTCTATGAGTTTACCAAAATTTTGTTTGATGGTTTTATCTACACGAGTTGCAGTATTTTTGTATTCCTCAAAACGACTTGTCATCTGACTTGATATTGATTGAAATAGGCTCGTCAGTTCGTTCATAAATGCATCAGAGAATTGAGTAATGGTATTCTCAATTTGCACACCTATTTTAATCAATCCATTCCTATATTCCTTTACATGGGTAGTAACTTCATTTTCATGAGTGCCTGTAATCTCGTCTAAATTTTTCTCATACTCAATTAAATTATCTTTCCTGAGTTGTGCAATTTCTTCAGTAACTTTTAAAGAATTTGAGTGAAGGGTTTCTACTATCCCCTCTAAATCTTTTATCCATCCATCCCTCTCTCCTGCTAACTTTTCTTGGTATTCTTCAATCTCATCAATTAATGTCTTCTGAAGGATTGATTCAAAGGCAGAGATAGCGGTGCCAACTTCTTGTTTCGATAAATTAACATTTGTAACATATTCTGATGTAATCTCGTCTACGCTCGTTTTATATTGCCCAAAGATGAAGTTTACTTTGTCAAAAGCTTTCGTAATAAAATCCGTCAGATCTTGTTGGTATTCTTCGATGTATGTCGAAAACTCTTCTTGAATTTTTGTTTCAAAAGCTCTTAGATCTTCGTCAAATTCATCTTTTTGAGTAGAAATAGTGACTAATGTACGTTCTCCTAAACTTTTCGGGAGTTCTTTTATTAGATCAAAATTTTTGTTCATCTTTTTAGTGAAACGTTCTCTCAAATCGGAAATTTGTGTTCTTATTTTATCTAATGAAACTGTAAGTGCATCATCTATGTTGTTGTCTATTGACTGTTCGATCTTATTGACGTCTTCTTGACAATTTTGTATCTTAAAGGTGACGTTTTCTTTTAAAGGGTTAATAAAATCATTACATATTGTCTTTTCGTTTTCTAAAGCCTCCATGATCTCTTCTTTTGACTGTGAAGATTGGCTCTTGATTTTTGTGCTTGTGGCATCGCAAGATTCACTTATTTTTTTACTTATTGCCTGTATCAGTGCGTTTATGTCATTTTGTAGACCTGAAAGGACCTCTAAAAGTGTCGTTCTTGTATTCTTACTTACTTCTTTTATTCCCTCAAGGTTTTCAATTAAGATATTGGCCAGTTCCTCATCTATTTGTGTAATATTATCCTTCAGGACATTTGTATGGGAATCCGTTAATTGAACGATAGTTTCAGTCGACTTAACCGTTTCAGTATCAAGCTGTGTTAGAGTTTGATCGAGGTATGTATTCACTTCCTCATAAATATGACTCATAGACTCCTGAAATGTTTTTGTACCTTCTTGAATGATCGAAAGTGGGGGAACTCCGTAATATTTCTCAATTTTTCCAGGAATGCTTTTTAGCAATCCCTTTTTTTGCAGTTTAGTTAAAGCTTCCGGCACTTTTTCCTTCTTCGTATATAATTCAATTTCACCTGAGGTAATAATCCTTCGTGCTAAGGCAGCAGTGTAAATTTGAAATTCATCTTCAGATAATCCCAGAAGTTCTGGAGTGAATAATTGTTCTGCTTCTTTTGCCAATTTAGTATCTCCCTCATTCTCTTTAACAAATAATATCTTATTCTAAACCTAAATTTTTTTTGTAACCAAAAATTATATAGCCTTAACATCAGCTATTTTTGGTATAATCGTATTTACGTTGTTTCTAATAAATCAAGATCGTTTAAATGAATTGGGGATTCGTAGTGAAAATATCATCTGACTCATTAGAATTACTTAAACGGAAACATTGGCATCTAGATTCTAGTGATTATAAGATTCTTGGTTTTATCATAGCCTCTATCATACTATACTGGCTGTGCTATGTGCTAATATCTTATTTTTTCGCAATTTCAGCCCCAATAAGTGGTGTCATTTTAATATTGGCAATCCATTTATTTGTTGTTTCAGGGAGTCTGCTACTAATTACTCGCGTCAGACGTAGATTTCTACGATTATCATCACATTTACAAGATGAACGTGTGTCGATCAAAGAACTCTCAGACAAATTTATGATTCCTCCAGAGAAAATTAGTAGCGCAATTATGGAATTAAAAAAAGAAGGAATAATTTCAGGGGTTATTGATACTGATAAAAATGTTTATCTCGACTTTGAACGAGATCGGTGGAATGAAACAAGAGATTTACTTATTGAATATAAGAAACTATCAACTGAAGAATTGGCAAAACACTTTGAAATATCTAAGAGTGAAGCGAAATTCATTTTTCAAGAGATACAAAACCGAAAAATAGCATATGGTTACTTCATAGAGGAAAATCGAGAATTTATCACGCAAGAATGGATTTACGAGGCGTTTAGGGAACCATTAGAGAAACTAGGACGGATAAATCTCAATAAGACGAAACAGCGTCTTGGATTGAATGATGAAGCATTTTGGTACGAATTTGATAATTTTATTCGCAGTGAAAATGTTAATGGCTTTTACTTCGGCGAAAATGAATTTGTTAAATTTGAAGAACATGATAAAGATACATTCTTAGAGGAAATAAAAATTGCCGGAAGAATATTAATTCAAGCATTATCTTCTAAGTTCAATTTATTAGAAGACTATTGCAAATATTTGATTGCTGAGTATCTTGCTGATGGCTTGCTAAACGGAGTTTTTTCAGAGGATAAAGGAGTTTTTATTACACTTGATTCACTTAGAGAATATATTATCTCGTCTATTAAGCAGGAAAAAAACTTAACGGTTTTTGCCAAAGACTCAGGAATTCCCTATGATGTTTTATACACGACGATTCTCCGTAATTTTAACGTTGAAGATTTAATAGAGCATACAGGCGTGACGCGTGATGAACTAGAAAGTATCCTTAATCAGCTTCTGACAGAAAAAGGAGAATAAACGTGACAACAGCATTTAAAACTCTTCAAGTTAAATAAGGTTAAATACTACTTAAAGAAAACGCAAGTTTTATAGGGAAGGTCCTAGTAAAAACTACAGGTCTTGGAAGGTGGCATCATGTCTTTAGAACTTAAAGTAATGTTAAGTCTTCATAACTTGGGCGTTGTGAAAGAGGAAGTCGCAAAGACACCTGATCAACTTGCACACACACTAAACATGAATTTCGACGATATAAAACGTGCTCTGGAGACTTTATCCTCTGAAAGTTATGTAGGAAAAGTATCTCGCGAAAATAACCATGCCTATTTTCTCACAGGAAAAGGAATCGTTACTGTTTGCTCAATGTTCACCTAAAAAGTTCTAGAATGTATTTATCTATTTCTAAAGTGGTTTTTTATGGCGCTAAAGAAAGTTCTAGTGCTAACGTTTGAATATCCTCCAAAAATAGGTTCAATTGCACATGCCTGTGAAAAGCTAGTTAAAGAACTTGGAAGTCAAAATATTAAAGTGGACGTAATAACGTGGGATGATTGGCGTGCCTATATGGAATTTGAAGATAGAAACGGTGCACGAATTCATTATATCAGCGCCCCTATTCTGCCAGCCTCAAACACAATAACCTTTTTTGCAACCCTTAATGTTGAGTTAGAACGTGTAGCGTCATCTATTTTTCATGAATCTCCCATTACTCCCGATTTAATCCACGTGCATGAATGGATTACTGTTCAAGCAGGACTTTCTTTGAAAAGCATATTTAATATACCTCTAATCTTAACTCTATACAGCCTAGAAGATCATCGTTCCCATGGTGCGGTTTCTCCGTTTAATGAATCCATTAAGGCTATAGAACGCAGAGGAATACAGGCAGCGTCAAAGGTAATAGTCTTTTCAAAATTTTTGAAGGATGAGATTATAAGAATCTATAGCGCATCCGAAGACAAGATTTGTGTTATGAATTTAGATGAAGATATAGGTAGCCGAACAGCAGAGATTTACTACGAAATGCTTGAAAAAACTCATTCTATTTCTAACCTTTAAACTGAAGGGATTTAAGGTATTTTTCTATCTTTCGTTTGCATCTACCATCAGGAAAAGGCTTTTATCTTTTGAATTCCTATGAATGAAATGAAATCAGATTATCGTTAAGGGAATACACTTGAAAGCATTAACAGCAGTTCATTTGTCATGGGAGTTTCCACCGCGGAAAGTAGGGGGACTTGCTGCTCATGTATATGACCTAAGTCAAGCGTTGATAAATTTAGGACATAATATATACGTCATAACTACCGACTTTCCAGGTACAAAAGAGACTGAAGTTGTGGGTGGTGTAAATGTCCACAGGTATGATTCATATTCTTATCCTGGACCAGATTTCATTACATGGGCCATTTTAATGCAGCATACAATGCAAGAAAAAGCAGCAGAAGTAATTAATGAACTACATGCGTCAGGACAGCAAGTTGATATTATTCATGCACACGACTGGCTCTCTGGTCTAGCCGCAATTGAATTGAAACATGGATTTAGACTCCCACTAGTGACTACTATCCACTCCACGGAACTTGGACGAAGAAATGGACTGCATGATGATGGACAACGAATGATCCATGCAATTGAAAAGCGCTTAGCCTTCGATAGCTGGAGAATAATTGCATGTAGCCGTTATATGGCAGATCAAATCAAATATGCATATGCCCTTTCTGATGACAAGATAGATATCATCCCAAACGGTGTGTACACCAAAGAGTTCAAGAACGCAAACACGCAATCTACTGTAGAGCTCGATTTTCGAAGAAAATTTGCGACAGATAAAGAAAAAATCGTCTTATATGTAGGTCGCATGGTTCCGGAGAAAGGCGTAAATGTATTAGTTGGAAGCATACCTCAAGTTATAGCTAGTATGCCAGAAGCAAAATTTGTTTTCATTGGAGATGGATATTACCGTTCGGAATACATGAGCATTGCGCATGGCCTTGGTGTCGCTCACAAGTGCTTCTTCACAGGGTTTATCGAAAAG
>JAECRW010000183.1 GCA_016294985.1 Candidatus Sifarchaeum marinoarchaea
TGTGAAAGACGTTCATATCTTGAACTTTTATTAAACAAAAAGGGTTTTATCAATAATCCATCTAGAATTACGAATAGCTAGGTCATTAACATTTAAAAATGAGAGATTATCTCTCACATTATATTCATTCGTTAACTCCATGTAGAATTGGTGAGTTTTTTGGCAGGTGGAATCTCTTCTAAGCGTAATCTCATACTACAGGCTTTGTTAGGTATCGTGATTCTTGTACTCCTCTTCTGGCAAGTAGGATGGCAAGATTTTCTTGATGCTCTTGTGAACATCGAGTTATCGCTCTTTATCTTAGCTTTGGTGTTTTATACGATAGACAACTTAGTTTTGGCATTTCGCTACAATTATGTTCTGAAATATATGGGCATTCAGGTGCCTTTCGCACAAGTCTTTCTGTGTCATCTTGGGGGCATGCTCTATAGCGATGTAACTCCTGGACGCGTCGGATATTTTACAGTCCCTTACTTCCTCAAAAAAAGAGCTAATGTCGCCTACTCTTCAAGTTTGTCTGCAATCATTGGTCTTCAGTCTTTGGAGTTCTTTATTAAGGTATTTGGATGTGGAATCGGATTAATCTATATTGGTTTTAATATTGAGAACCAGATTCTATTTGTAATATTACTTATTGGAACTATATTCCTCTTAATCGTGGCAGTAATACTTGGCGTAATCGTATGGTCTGAAAAAGCTGAAGGCGTCGTCCAATGGTTATGTAAGATTCCTTTAATCGGAAAGATATTAGCAAAGTTGCTACCAAAGTTTTCTGACTTTCAACAACAAGGTCAAAAAATAAAACCAGTGATTCCACATGCAATAGTCCTTACTTCGGTATCTTGGCTTCTTAAAGGACTCCAATGGTATTTAATCGCACTCTCGCTTAATATAACCGACATTTCATATTTTGGCTTTGTAATGATCCATCCCCTTCTCACCGCGCTTTCTTTTGTCCCTATTACGCCTGCAGGACTTGGATTGCAAGAATCGGGAATCGTGATCATTTTTACCTTAGTTTTTGGACAAGAAGCCGCTAGTTCATCTGCCTTCTCAATACTTGCACGATTTTACGCTATCCTGGTCGATTTAGCCGGAATTTTGGTTTTCATATGATTTCGTTCTCCTCTCAATAATTTTTGAACATTCTATAGCTCTGGGGGTTAAATAACTTGGCTCAGGAAATTTCTAAAAAATTTGAGTCCGAAATCAGAATTTTTGTAAAGGACATCTCAAACTTTCTTGAAAAACTAAAAAATCTCAACACAGAATCAGTTCTAACTTATCGTTTCAATGATCATTGCTACAAACCCAGAAAAGGATCGAAAGAGGAATGGGATCCAAGTCGAAAAACCATGAGACTGCGAGCCTGGAGTCATCCTGAAACATACTCACAAATTCTTTTTTCAAAAACAGAGATTCTCCACTGGAACGAACTTCAATATAAGAGAACAGTTTATCCGCAAGGTAAATTAGAGTTGTTTCGTGGCGAAAAAAGGTACGCAAAAGAATTATTAGAAGATTGGGAATTCGAAGAATGGTTTATTGTCGAAAAACTAGAGGGAAGTTTACTGAAAATTAAGAGTCAATCGACAGGGGAGTTTGTTATCGCTCTCGAGAATATAAAAGAAGTTGGCTATTTAGCTGAAATTGAAGTTTGGGGCGAAGATCTAAACGAAGTTGCGCAGAAAATCTATGAAAGAATGCGCGTTTTAGGAATCACTACAAAAGATATAACGTTTAAATCCCTTCCCAGAATTGTAGCTGAAAAATTGAATATTATCTAAATTCAAAAGTGCTAAACCAATCGGCTCTTTAGGGGTAGTTGACGCATCAACAAACTCTATGGTTGCTTCATTTTTTTCATGATGTAAAATATAGAACGGAAAGCATTAGGATTCTTTTTATATGTGTTAATTTCATTTTGATGTCTCTTAACTACCTCAAGTACCTTTGGATCTTCTTTATACTTGGTGCGAACCTCATTTACTCGCTTTTCTAAGGGTTTATAATACTCAATCCACCATGCATCATCGGGTAATTGGAAATGATCTACGAGAACATAACTGCATTTAGGAATAATTTTAAGTTTTCTTTCCTTATTTTGCAAATCATCGTGGAACACCATGAAACCCTTAATCTTGAGCGTTCTTCCCCATTCCTTTAACGCTCTTTCAAAGCCGATAGGAGCTAAAGCACCTTCAGCCCATATAATATCAAAACTCTCATCTGGAAATTCTAGTTCAAATAATGAACAATTGATAGTTTTAACACGGCTAGATAATCCCAATTTTCTTGCCTTCTCATTTAATTCATCTAAAGCAGTTTGATCAATATCTATTCCAATTATTTCACCATTGCTTAATCTTGCCAACTCTAGAGTTGGAACTCCCGAACCACAACCAATATCAAGGATTCGTGGTTTATCTATCTGTGGAAGCAGTTCAAAAGCTTTCTTTGTATATTTGAGAAATGTTTTTCGAAGATGATCTGCATTTATCTCAATTTCTATCTCTTTTGACATTTTTTTCCTCTTTTATTAATCATTAAATTGCATTTTTTTAGTTTTTCAACTATAAAGATGATCTTTCAAACTTCAATACAACTGAAGTTTCAATTTGCCTTTCGGGAATACTCCAATATGTCCGAAGAAGCCTATCCTTTTCTTCAGGCGATACTAACGTGAAGCCATATTTCTCATAGAATTGAATTGCCCAAATTGCATCCTCCCAAGTTCCTACCAAAATTTCAGGAGTCTTTGCCAAACTCATCAAATATGAGAGAAGTTTTCTGCCAACTCCTCGCCTTTGGTATTTTGTAAGCACGTAAGCGTGTCTAATCAGGGTAGTATCTTTAACGGGTTGAAATCCAATTACTCCAATCAATTTATCTTCTTCTTCCCATCCAAAAAATTTCACACCAGCCTCAATTTCCTTTTTTAATTCATCTATGAGCATATACGGTTCTTTCCATCGATCCTTTGGGATTATTCCTTTGTATGCCTGTGCCGCCTCATTTATTACTTTAAAAATAGTTTTGATATCCGAAGAAGTTAAACTGCGAATCATTATTAATCCTCAAACTTTAAGATGCAAAATATTCTGGTTTTTTAGATTTTGCCCCAAGTTTAAAAGATGTAGCCTAAAACGTAAGCCTTAATAAGATGAGTGAAGCATTGAAAGTTAACTT
>JAECRW010000184.1 GCA_016294985.1 Candidatus Sifarchaeum marinoarchaea
CTACAGAATCGCTTGCGGGCATCGGAGGGAAGAACACTCCTTTAGGCTCTAGAGCCTTATTTAGATCTGCCAAAATAACTCCTGCTTCTACTGTTGCCGTAAGGTTCTCCATATCAATCTCCAAGATTTTGTTCATCCTTGAGAAGTCCATTATGATGCCGCCTCTTGAAGCTACTGCGCCTCCGGATAATCCCGTTGCAGCCCCACGTGGAGTAACAGGCATCATTTTCTCATTAGCTAATTTCATAATCTCTGATACTTGCTCAGTTGTAGTTACCCAAGCTATAGCTTCAGCTGTACCTTCGGCTTCTGAGCCATCTTGGCTATATGATAGTAAATCAAAAACATTATCCGAGAAATTATTCTCTCCAACAATCGATATAATCCGCTCTTTTATCTCATCATCAATCATGATGTTTGAGCCTCCTTATTTATCGTCCATGCTTAGGCATATAGAAAATCTCTTTTTAATACTTTTGAATGTGAGCTCGAAAAATGGAGTAAAAAAACTCTTTCATTTTGCCCTTTAGCAGAATTTCATTGAGCGACCAAGACGGTCAGATGATCAACATATATCTTACCAAACTACTAATTCACAAGTATTTTATTAGAAACCTCTAAGCAAAATACTTTGATTATCGATATATATGACTTGGTCAAAAATGCTTCATATTCACCTACTCAAGGGTTGGAGGACAGCCATTGAGGGGTATAGTGCATAATAAATTGGTCAAAAAAAGCTAGGGGATAGTTTGAAAAAAGAAAAGAAAAGAAAACTTAAGAGTTATAGATCTTTCAATAATACGGGCAGGTCCATTGGATCCATCAGAAGGTATTGTAATTTGATGTAATCTGTTTCGGATAACATGTTTTTTAGATTCTTTGTTTTCTTTCGATTAACCGATTTCCTAACCTTGTCTATACTCTCATTGGAGATCTCCTGTACTTCCAAATAACCTTGGTTAACAGCATTTTCAAAAGTAGATACGCCTTTCTCAGATCGGATAATCACAGTATTCCAGCCGTCTTCAGCACCAATTGACCCAACAGAAACATCTGCTAATTCTGAAGTTAAATCAAGACACCAGAAACATCCATCACGGACATATTTGTCCATTTGTTTGATTGGGAACAGTTTTTTCTCCTTATCAGTATAAACAATAAACTTACCCTTAGCAACATCAAACTTTTTCACTGCACTGATTTTCCCAAATTCTTCTTTAATGAACTTTTGGATGTTTTCTTTGTACCAGAATGTTTCCATACAAAATAAACCGATAGTTAATGCTACATTTTCCGCGCATAATTCATAGTTTTTGTTACTTTGAAGTTTTCTGAAGGCTGTAACTTGACAGGGAACACCAACCCAGCCAATCTTTTTCATTCCAAGACTAATAGCTTCAGCAATACCTTTTACCTCTGGACAAGCTGTATAGCAGCTTCCTGCAGCATTAAGTACTTCCTCTTTCGTTGTAGCAACAACTGGTGTTGGTTTCCATTGATCCTTGGGAGAACTCCTTGCTACTACTGCCGAATCGATTTCGTTATTCTCTAAGGCCCAAATGAGCAAAGAAGTGACAACACCACCATTTTGGGCTACTTTGAGAAGTTCTGGATCTGTAGATCGCGCCATTACTATCTTTTCATAATAACCTAAAGCTGGGTCTTTTCGATACATACCAAAAGTAAAATTATCTAACGCTTTAATGGAGAAGTAAGTTCTTGGGCAAATACTATAACAAATTCCGCATGGCGTGGTACACCGTTCTAGTCCTGTAGCAACTTCATCAATTATTTCAATTTTATTACAAAAGCCTGCACATGCACCACAACTACAACACATATTATTATAGATAACATCCTTTTCAAGATCTCCAAGCGATTTTTCTCCGAATTCAAATTTTAGCATAGAATCACTCCACTTAGCCTTTGTTTTGTTATTAATGAGAGAAAACTCAGTATGTTTTAATGGGTATCTCATGTCCCTTTTAAAATTGATTATGATACTATGTCATGAATTATAATAAAGCAAGCTGCTACCACAATGTTTGTGGTAGAGAAACAAAATTATGAAAAAAGAGAGAGGAAAGAAAAACTACTTTAGATTAGATCCATGAATTCCTTATATCTCAAGTGCTGCAGATTATTTTGTATGAAAAGAGTCTGCAGATCGACTAGGGCATCAGCCTTGACTGACTTAATGCCTTTCTCGAACTTTTCGATTTCTAGTTTGACCACCTGGCTTGGATCAACCGGACGATATGAGCTATCTGTTATTGATACCCATTCTCGCTGCTTTAATGAAGTAAGAGCATTGCGAACCTCTGTTTCTTCTGCTTTCATAACTTTAGCTAACATCGCTACATCTGCGTATCCTAAAGAAACGAGAGTTGAGTAAGTTTTTGCCGCAAATTCGGGAGCCAGGAATTTCATGGCGGATGTTACTTTTTCATTTACTTTTGCTAATTGTGATTTCTTTCTCAAAGATTCTTTTTCAACCTTTGAGAGATCTAATGTATCAGCAACATTGATTTTTCCAGCTGTTACCGCGCTATCAAACAGTTTAGCAGCGACATCTGATCGTACGAAAACTGTATTCCAATCATCTGCAGGCGCACCTACTGAACCAACTGCAATATCAGCAAATTCAGCTGTGTAGTCTTTGCAATACTGACAAGATGCCCAGTTGTGAACCTTTGTCTCTTTTATAGGAAGTTCTTTGACCGCTCCGTCTTTTGTGTAGATAAAGAATTTTCCTCTAGCAATGTCAAATTTCTTTACATCGCTTAGAGGTATTCCCATTTCTTGATATACTGTTTGTTTGAGCAGATCCATTGAGAAATTCGAGGAGCAGAAAAGTCCAATGATTAATGTGATCTTACCGAGTTTATCTGAAAGGGGAGGCCACATTTGAAGTTTCCTTGCTGCTTGGATTTGACACGGCATACCAACAAAACCGATTTTTTCAAGTTCATATTCATAAATTGCCTCAGAGTACGGTAGGAGGCTCGGTGACATAGTATACCTGGAACCAGCAGCAGCTAGTATTTCTTCTTTTGTTCTTGCGACTACAGGTTTTGGTACCCAATTCGCTGCCTTTGCCGTAAGAAGGGCTCCATCAATTAAGCCAGTCTCCAAAGCTTGAATAAGTAGCGT
>JAECRW010000036.1 GCA_016294985.1 Candidatus Sifarchaeum marinoarchaea
TACTACCGCAATTATATTGATACCATGCTTCCCAAAATCAACGAGATCTACGAAGCTAGAGCGAAAGCAATGATTGAAGCGATGGATGCTACGTTCCCTGCAGGAATGCGTACAGATCCGAAGGGTGGCTTTTTCATATGGTGGGAACCAGAAAACAAGAACTTCAATGCAAAAGAGTTCCTGGAGAGGGTAGCAATGCCTAATGAAGTGCTATTTGTACCCGGAGAAGCCTTCTATCCGCTTGGAGGTATGGCATATATGCCAGACAGCAACTCTCTACAACCAACTGTTGCTGAAAAGCATGAACTGAGATTAAGTTATAGTTTTAAGGATGAGAATAACATCCGAGAAGGTGTTCCCCTACTTGGAAAATTGCTAACTGAGGAACTAGGTTAATCCTCTCTCTTTTTACTTCCTTTCTATTGAAAGTGTGTTTTCAGAAGTGATTTTTATTTTTCATCAGTTTCTATTGCAATATCTTTGACTAAAGCACCACTTAGTTGGAGAATGTCTGATGTTTTTAATTTAACCATTTTTTTACGAGTGCCTCCGCCTGCCCAAATAAAATCGTTTTTTAATACTAAAGGATCGATTACTGTTCGTAATGGATTTTTGTGTCCAATTGGAGGGATTCCTCCAGTAGGGTAACCTGTAATATGTTCAGCAATTTTTGTGCTCGCGATTTTGGCTTTTTTCAGGCTAAAAACCTGTTGAAGTTTTTTACGAGACACATTTTGATCCCCTCGAATAATTGCTAGAAGGGGTAATTTATTCTCATCAACAAAAACTATCGATTTGACGATTTTATCTAATGGGACACCAAGCGATTTAGCAGCAGCGTCTGCAGTATGTGTCTCCTTTTTTTCGAAGAATTCGAATTCTATTTCTGCGCGTATTAGATAGGCTTTTAGGTTCATTTTAAAAACCTAGGCATTTTGCAATATGAGGTTTTGATCATTTGTGGATTACTATTATTTTGAATATTTAATACATCAACATAAGAAAACTTTATTTTCCTCAAAAGACCTTGTCAGGTTGCACTACTGAGTAAATCGATATCCAAAGAGTAAATTCAAAGAAGAGAATCTTATGTGGACAAGTATGCTAATGAAAAAAGAACATGTTATTCTTGCACTCATACTAGTTTTAGCTTTTATCCTAAGGCTTTATGGTGTTATAGTTGATGTTGACTTCTTTTTTCGTGAAGCTACTTATGGGATAGCCGCCTGGAGGATACTTGATGGTGACATGATTTACCGTGATTTTACACATCCCCAGGCTCCACTTACCCCGTTTTTGTTTGCGTTTGTTTTCCTAATATTTGGAGTTGGTATCATTCAGGCGAGGTTATTTATCGTTTTTTTCACAACTTTTTCGTGTTTCGTGATCTTTTTGGTAGGGAAAAAGATTGATTACAAAACAGGCTTGCTTGGAAGTTTAATTTTTGCAATTGTTCCAGTATCTGTTTCTTATGGCATGATGGCGGTAAATGACTTTATCGCTGTTGCCTTCTGTATTATAGGCTACTATTTTCTGACATCAGTTCTCATAAATCTTAAGGACAAAAGAGATTCTAGTACAGAAAGAAACAACCTAATTTTAGCTGGACTTTTTGTAAGCATTGGCGTTTTGATTAGAATCATAGTTGCACCAATATTCCTTGCTTTTATCGTTATTCTTATCATAGAAGGGCAACTTGCCGAAGTTAGAATGAATGATCTGGTAAAATATATTGCTTTTTTCATTACAGGGTTCGTTATTTCTTTATTGATTGTGTCTTTGCCCTTTTACTTACTATTAGGTGACGAATTTACAACACAGGTTCTAGGACAGCATTTATCGAAGGGTTCAATACCACTAAGAGAGCGTTGGAGACTGCCAGTAAAATATTTAATTAGAAATAACTTATATTTGTTCGTTTTCTTTGCACTAAGCATTCCTTTTGCAATAAGAAAATCATACGGAAGAGGGTTAATCATTTGCATTCTTTTCATGGTTTTTACTATTTTTCTTTTTGTTCCTCGACAATATTTCAATTATTATGAAGCAAATATTCCATTAATGGCCATGGTCTGCGGTTTCTTTCCCTTACCAAATTACAAATCACTCAATTTCAAATCAGTAATGCTAAATTCGATTGTAGTATTGAATCTATTGTTATACAAGATTTATCGTCATTTTTATCTTACCGAATATAGAGTGGGTTTTTTTAGTCATGTTTTAGGACAGATTGCTATTGTGGCGACACTAATCTTTGTCGTCGCCCTTATCGTCATTTTAACCAAGGAAGGACAGTTTTCAGAAATCAGAATTAGTAGTCCCATAAGAAATGTATTTTCTTCCTCTTCTCAGATTTTAAATCATCTAAAACGTATTCTTAATCATAATTTGGTAAAATTTGTCCTTGCATCCGCCTTAATTGTTCTAATCGCGACAACTGGTGTTTCTTACCCCGTTCTTTCTGAAAGAGATAAGAAAGCTATTGATTGGATTAAAGCAAATACATCTCCTGATGATTATATTCTTACTGATGACTTGAAAATCAATTTTCGGGCAACAAGGAGAAGTCCGTTTGCCGAGATTTCAAAAGATCTAACAGATCTTGGCGAACTAACTGGTGAGATGTTTATTGAAGCGTGTTATGAATATGACATACGAGTTGTTGTGAATGCAGGAAGAATGTTCGCTTACCGTGATACTTATAATGTCTTCCTGGAGTTTCTTGAGGAGAATTATGTTCCTATTAAAGAAGGTCACACAATCTACGTACGTACAACCCCCCTCGTGTAGGGTGATAGATCACGACCAAAACCTTTATCAAATAGCACAATATCAAAAAAGGTCAACAAAAGAAAACTTTATTGTCATAATATCCCCAAATGAGTTTCACTACTAAATTAAATCAATATCCAAATGTTAACTCAAAGAAGAGAATCGTATGTGGACAGATAGGGTAAAAAAAAGAGAACATGTTTTTCTCATAATAATATTAGTTATAGCTTTTGTGCTGAGGCTTTACGGCATCCTAGTTTACGCCCAATTGATGCCCAGCATCACTTCACAGACACTTCATATAAGACATTTCCGTGAAGCCACTTTTGGAATGGCTGCATGGAGGATAACTGAAGGTGATCTGCCGTATCGAGATTTTTTTCATGCACAAACTCCACTTTCTCCCCTTTTACTTGCTTTAGTTTTCTCACTATTTGGAGTTGGCATTATTCAAGCAAGGTTATTCCTGGTGTTTTTCACCACTTTTACATGTTTTATGATCTTTTTGGCTGGAAAAAGGATCGATTACAAAACGGGCTTACTTGGAAGTTTGACCTTCGCAATTGCTCCTACATCAGTTCTGTATGGAATGCTGGCACTAAATGATTTTATCGCCATGACATTCAGTGTTATCGGCTACTATTTTCTAACACCGATCATCATGAACGATAAAGGCACAAAAAGGGATTTTACTGTTGAAAGGAACAACTTGCTCTTGGCTGGATTTTTTCTAAGTATTGGAGTTATGATCAAAATTATTGTTGCCCCGATATTCTTTGCCTTTATCGCTATTTTAATCATAGAAGGACAATTTGCCGATGTTAGAATTAGCGATCAGGTAAAAAATGTAACTTTTCTCATTGTTGGATTCGCTATTCCTCTTTTACTTACATTTTCGGCTTTTTACTTAATAATCGGTGACGAATTTACAACACAGGTTTTGGGACAACATTTATCAAAGAGTTCAACCTGGAAAAATCGTTGGAAATCCCTAGTGCAGTTTTTGATCCTAGAGAATTTCTATATTTTTGTTTTCTTTGTATTAAGTGCTCCTTTCGCAGCAAGAAAATCATATGGAAGAGGATTAATTATTTGCACTCTTTTTATGGTTGTCGCTGTATTTCTCTTTGTTCCACGACAATATTACAATTACTATGAAATAAACATTCCATTGATGGCCATGGTCTGTGGTTTCATTCCCTTACCAGATTTAAAATCGTTAGATACTAAATTAGCTATTTTAATTTTCAGTGTTATTGTAAATGTATTGTTATTTCCAATATATCGTTTTTTAACTCAAGGTATGGTACTTCGTCATTATTTTACTCAGGGGATGGGACAAGCGGCCCTTTTATTGTTTTTATTTACTTTAATCGCCTTAATTCTAATTGTAATCATAGAAGGACAATTTGCTGAAGTTGGAATTTACTATCAGGTAAAAAAGGCGGTTTCTTTTCCATATCAGATGCTAAAATTATCAGTTTTAAAAAATCTTTTAAATTTAACGCGTTTAAGATCAACAACGTTAAAATGTTTAAATAGCATTTTAAATCGGAATGTAGCAAAAGCTCTTGCAGCATCACTGATTGTTCTAATCGCACTGACTAATGTTTCATATCCTCCTCCTTCTGAAACAGATAGAAAAACTATTGATTGGATTAAAGCGAACACTTCCCCCGATGATTATATTCTTGCTGATAATTTAAACATTAATTTTCGGGCAGTAAGGAGAAGCCCATTTGCCGAGATTTCATATGATAGAACAAAACAGGGCAAACTAACTGGCGAGATGTTCATTGAGGCATGTTATGAATATGATATACAAGTTGTTGTGAACACAGGACGGTTGTTTGGAAACTACGATACCTTTAATGTTTTCCTAGAGTTTCTTAAGGAAAACTATGTTCAAATCGAAGTAGGTCACACAATCTACGTACGTACAACCTCCTTACAATGAAAATAAAGTCGAAAACAAGACTGTAATCTAGGTTGCGTGAATATGAGTTTGATGCAATTTATTCAACTTAGAAATAGTAGAAGCTTGCTATTTTGATAATCACCAGTTAAATATAAGACCTTTAAGTCATAAATTAGAGACTGATTTAATTGCCTAACATTATTTCAAAAATTCTAGCAATTATTGAAACAAGCAGACCGGTTATTTGGCTTTTCGCAGTCGGAACGGCATTTTGTGGAATGATTATGGCATTAAAAGGCATTCCACCTCTGTATGAATTTCTTCTAATGTGCTTAGCGATGATTTCTGCTACCTTTTCTGCCAACTTAGTTAATGCTGCCACAGATGTCGAAGTTGATAGGATAAATAAGCCAAATCGACCGCTTCCTGAAGGTCGAGTAACTGTTCGTGAGGCCTTTGTGATAGGAATCTTTTGTCTAATATTAACTTTAATTATCTCTTTTCTATTTGGAATTGTACCTTTCTTAATTGCTATAGTCGGTCTAACTTTTGCGGTAATTTATTCTGTTCCTCCAATTGCCCTGAAGGAGCGGGGAATTCTAGCTAATATTGCACTGGCATTCAGTTACAGTACACTCATTTTCCTTTGGGGTTGGGCAATAGTTGCCCCGCTTATCTTAGAATTAACTGTTATCATAATATTGATTTTTCTGCTTATTCAGATTACCGCCGCAAATGTAATAAAAGATTTAGTAGACTATGAAGGCGATCTTATAAGTAGACGAACGGTTCCAGGTCAATTGGGATTGAAAAAGACAATAGTAGTTATTGCGCCATTTATGGTAGTGATCTATTTTCTTATTCCTGTATTATGGTTGTTCAAAGTTTTCTCATGGCATTATTTACCAATTTCCTTAATGGCGCTATGGGGTATCGCTATATTAGTTTTCTTGTATAAAAAACCATCAAAGGATCGGCGAATTAAAGCCTTTCTTCATGCTTTCTTCATGTCTTTGTTATCCGAGTTTTTATTTGCTGGCGTCTATGTCCTAAGTTAAGATTTTACTTGAAAATAAACTCTGTGAAAATCTGAATTCAAAGCTAGTTTAGGAAAATGTTAACCAACTTCCGTTGCAAATTGAAGGTCAGCAATACTTGTATCTTTTGATCTACTAACATTAATTGAATGGCTAGGTCCTTCATCTGTTTGTGTATGTGTGATAAGGAAGATTTGATCGAAGGCCCTATTATTCATCAATGCGTTTAATACGCCTTCTCTTCTTTCCGTGTCCAAGCTTCCAAGGGGTTCATCTAAGATGATCGTCTTAAAATAAATAGGATGTAAACCAGATGAGCGAAAGGGACGTATATGCCCCATCAACTCTGAGATACCCATACGTAATGCTAATCCAAGTGCAGCCTTATCCCCGCCACTAAGCATGTCTTTGTCTTTTTCAAGTCCGTCGATCAAATCGGTAAGTGTTATTGATACGCCATGAGTCTTCCCATGCTTAGTAATCAAGATTTCATTCATCTTGTATTGTCCGTAGGTAAATTGTTGCAGATATTTCGAAACAACGCTACGTAATGATTTGAAAAGTTTGTTTTGAATAACTTCTTGAGAGATAAATTGCTCTAAATATGGTTTAATTAATACATCATGATGCTTAATAGTTGATTCTTCTTGTCGTATTTGTTTTTCAATGTCGTCTAACTTATTTATTTCATCCAATAATTTATTTAAGCGAATGGTTTCTTCATTAATATCTTTTTGAAGAGAATTGTATTGATTAAGTTTCTCTTTCTTCTCTTGAAACAAAACTTGAATAGCAGTAATTATATCTTGCAACTTTGTAGCGTTGAATCTCTCTAGCAATTCATTAATGGTATTAACACCTAATCTATTCAAGAGATCCTGTTTTTGGTTTTCGTTTTTTAATTTTTCATTTACTATAATTTCCTGTTCCTGTAAAAGTTTCTGAATTCGATCTTCTTTTTCCTGTATCTTTAATGTTAATCTACCGATGTCTGCATTAATTTCTTTCAAACGATCCTTTTTTGACGCAAATTCATTTTTGATGCGTCCAATACTCTCACTAAGTTCGCTTATGTCGCTAATATTATATTTAGTTAACAAATCCTCATATGATGAAACTTCAAATGACTTCAAAAATCGAGAAACTTCAGTTTCAACATTTGATAATTTATTGCTTACTTGTTGAGTGCGTGTTAAACATTGTGAAATGTTTTCAAGTTTTAAAGAATTCTGTCTAATAATCTCTAAGTTTTCTTTCATTGCATGCATTGAAGTTTCATTTTCCTTTACAAGCTTTACTAATCGATTGATTTCGTTAGTATAATTGAAGACATTTTCTTCGATTCTCTGAACAACTTTATCCAATTCTTCTTCTTGATGGAATGGAGTGAAACAAGTAGGACAGTCTCCCTTTTCTTTAAGTAACTCTATATTAGATTTTAAACTGGAGATCACACCTCTTTTAGTATTTATTGTTCCCAGGAGATCCTTTATCTTTTGTTCGATTTCTTTGAGTGATTTCTGAGCTGTCTCTTCATTATTTTGGAGTTTTTCTCTTAGTGTTTTTTCATATTCTATTCTCTGCTTTAAGGTTTGAGGAAATTCAAAACCGGAACTAGATTTGATAAATTCATCTTCCAAACTTTTTATTTGCTCCGTCAGATTTACTCGTTTGCTAATCAAATTTATCAAAGCAGTGACGCTTTCCAATGTTGGTAGACTCTTCATCTTTTTTTCAAGGGTTTGAAATTCTTTTTCATCTTTAGAAAGAGCGTTTTTCTCCTTTTCTAATTCATTGAGATCATCTTTAAGTATATCATTAATTATAGCAATTTCTTTTGAGTAACCTTCAACTTGATTTGAAGCATTTCTAATTTGCTCTTTTAATGTTTCTATATTTTGGATATCCTCAACTGCTGGATATATAACAAGTTTATCATCTAAATGCTGAATAGCTTGCTCTAAGTTCAATTTATCTTCATTTAATTTTTCAATATCCTTTTTAAGTTCAGGCAGCAATTCCTTTTTTCCTTCAATTCTGTCTTTTTTGCTCATTAAATCTTGTTGCTGAGTTATATGTTCTTCTCTCATTTCTTTCAGTTCTTCTTTAATAAGATCAAATTGATCCAGTTGAAATAGTTCTTGAATCTTATTACGAAGTTCTGATCCACTTACATTTGCTAGATAATCAATTTCACCTTGACGGACAAAAAATGTACTGTCTAGTTGTTTCCCAGCACAGTTCATAATAGATTCTAACTTCTTACAAACTGCTTTAGAACCTGAAATTGGATTGATTAACTGATTTTTTGGATTATACTTAGATATAGTGGCTAGTGTCGGTTTGCTTCGTATTTTTTCACGTTTTATTCGATATCTTGCATCCCCAACTTGAACATCTAATTGTACTTTACATTTTGATGCATCTTTTTTAATTAATCGATCTTTTGACTCGTCAATTACTCCACAATCCCTCTTTGATCCCCACAGTCCCCATAAGATAGCTTCAATAAGGCTGGATTTTCCTGATGAATTTCGACCTCTAATGGTGTATAGACCATTTGGCAATTCTGATACATTTGCCATTTTGCCTGGTAATTCTAACCGTGAAAATGGTTTAAAATTTTCTATTGCAATCGATAAAATTTTCATGTGTCTTCTACTCGCTTTACTGCTTCAGAAAAAAGTTTTGTGAGTAGATCTATATCGTAATCTTCAGGTGATATTTTTTCAATGAATTTTCTAAAATCTTTTTCTGGATTTTCGATTAAATACTCGACTTCTTCTCCAGGTTTAAGTTCCAAGTCTTCAGTAATAGGATCGGATATTCTACCTATCGAGAATTGAAGTATATTATAATCATCCTTTCGAATTATTTCATTATACAACTCAGTTAGTTCTGCATTGAAGCGTGCCCAAAATGTATGAGGCATATCGCCTTTCACACCTATTTTGACGCGATAAGCTGAATCAAAGTCAAATCCAGTAGCTAATTTATGTATGTTGAGGTATTTGTGAACTTTTTCAACTACAGCAGAAGGAGGATCATCAGTATTAGCATCAATTATCGTAGAAAGCATAGGTCGCGAATCAAGGGTGATAGGTGTCACTTTAGGTAATTCCCCATGTTCTGCTTGGACCTCTAAGATTACTTTTTCCTGATCTGCTTCATCAAAACGCCAACGCTCTATTGCTCCTGCATTATAGGCATTTTTACTAATTTTTTCAAAATGATGATTATGTCCAACAGCTAAATAATCAAAATCTTTGTCAAGAAGTTCTGCTGGCAAAGTTTCATCTAGTTTCATTCCATGAGTTATACCTATTTCTGTAACATCTTTAGGTGAAATACTGTAAGTTTTCAGCCAGTTTAAATACTCATCTTTAGCATCTTCGCTAAGTGAACCAAGATATTTTGTATTAACGAATGGAAAACAATGAACTATACAGTCTTTTTCTTCAAGATTATAGATCAATGGCTTTTTGTTCCCCTGTAAGATGTTTATTAAATCGTCCCAAAAAGTAAAGACTTTCACATTTTCTAGTACTTCAAAACTCTGTATTGTTGAAGTCCTTCGAGAATGAAAAATGCCATGATTTCCATCTATTATAATTGTTGGAATACCTGCACGATCTAATCTTTTAAGTCCTTTAACCGCGATGTTCCGAGACGCCTCAGAAGGCGGATGAGGATGTCTTAAAAATGGGTAATGATAAAAATCGCCGCTATGAACAATGAAATCAATTTCATCCTTTTTTTCAATTGCATATGTAATAATCTTCCAATAGGCCCTTGCAAAATCAAATTCAATTGGTTGGAAGTTCATATTAAGATATTTTATTGTCATATGGCGGACATCGCTTGCAGTACACCCGAGATGGGTGTCTGAAACATGCAAGAAGTTGACCATTATGAAGTTCCTCATTACAGTAAAATTTCTGGTTCCTTAGCATCTTTAATGGTTGTATATTTTGCACTATCCTTTTTAAAACGATCGTCAAAGAGAGGTACACGAACAACAAAAGGAAGATCACGATAACTTGCCGTTACAACAGCTTCTCCACGATCTAATACCTTAAATTCACTCTCAAAGTCTGCAATGTCTCTGCTAGCTGCTTTTATGGCTAAACGTATTTCATCAGCATTTCCAAGTGCTAAAACAATTTGTGTGTTAAGTTGACTCAATAAAGCAGGATTTATCGATGAGACTTGTTGACTTATGACCGCCAAACCGATTCCAAACTTTCTGCCTTGACGGGAAACAGCTTTATAGACATTACCTTCAAATCGCATTAGATCTGGAGTGAGAATAGAGGGTGCTTCTTCCACAGTTATGAGAATAGGAACAAGTTCTGAAGTATCTTTTACTGTGTTTTGATCTTTTAAGTAGAATTTTTGTATCAGATTTTTTTGTGAGAAATCTTTTCTAATGCATTCAGATAAATCACGCGTTGCAATCTGCTTCTTAAGAATATCGAGTGTATTACTGGATTTTACTGCTTTGCGCAGTTCAAAAATTGTACGCGCAATTATTGTTGTGCTGAGAAATTGTTCCCTTTGGCTCGTAATGCTTGTATTGAATAATAATACACGCCCCATCTCAAGGGCAGAAACAACATCTAACAGATTTGAACCAGCGTAGCCATCAAGAAAAATGTTAGATCGTCTTAAGAAGGCCAAGTATCTTTCGACAGCATTAACCGTTGCATCCATAAAACCTTGCGCGTCTCCAACATTATTTATCCATTCGTCACCATAAACTGCATGTAGTGAATACATATAAGCTATTTGCGGTGGAGTAAATTGATGGATAGACATAAGATCAATTGGCAATATCTCTTGTAAGGAAATTTTGAGTTTTTTAGCATATCTCTGGACATCCCTTGGTGTAGCATCGATACTAGTAGTAAGGTAATAGAAATCACCAAAAAGCTCACGTCGTACTTTGCTTGAGCGACTGTCGATTTCATCTATGATATCTTGTATTCCAAACTTTCCTGTCCCTAATGCATATTCATCGTGTGGATCGATTGTTAAGAGAGTTATTCTATCTTCAATACCGTTTATATAACAGTGAAGGTTGTAATCTATGAAGGATTTTGTGATAACCTGCATTAGATTAGATTTTCCAGAGCCAGTGGCCCCAAAAATGCCAACATGCATTGGAATTTTTCCTTTCGGTATCATAACATCAATATTGAGACTTTCTTCACCTACCAGTAAATCTCCGACATATATATCGCCTGAAAGTTGTGATGCTAGAATGTTTTTTAAAGAATCTTCGTTTTGAACTTTCTGAACTTTATAGATTGCTGAAAAATGCTCAGGTAATCGTCTAGCTTTTTTGAAAACAAATTTATTGTCTTTTTCAAAGTATTTTCCATATCCTAATAAACTTCCTTCAACAGCAATGAGCTTTTCCTCTTCTAAATTAGCAAGATATGCATCCTTTTCGACAACCAAGGTCTCAGCAACGGTATCAATAGAGCTGAGTCGTCTTATTATATTCTCAAAATTACTTATACGGAAAATGAAATACCGATATTCACCTCTCGATGATGGAATAAGAAAGATGTCTCCTACAGAAAGATCTTCATTTTTTGTAATAACAACAAGTTTTCCTAAATGCCCTCCGGCTAAGACGCCAAATGGCACACCTAGATCTAATTCCAAAATTACTCATCCTCACAATCCAATTTTTTTCCTAGCTGATATTAAATGCTCCTCCTTTATACCTAACTCTTTAGCAATTTGTATTGCCCTGCTAGTTAAAACCTCACGAACAATATGAGTTAGAGTACATTTTCTATGAGCAAATCCTGGTGGACAAGGATAGCCATACCAGTTTGCTTCATGGCTCATAAAGTCAAGTTCTCTAAATAGTGTTATTTCATGGTCCTTCATGTTTTCTTTATCTGTATTGAAAATAAATTTCATCCACCAAAAATAGTCAAAGTCGATTCTAAATATTGGAGAAGTCTCAGAAAATTTAAAAATATAAGTAACTGCCATAGCAGGTGGTATTTCTCGGTTTTCATAGATAGAGAGTTTCCCTTGTGGATCTTCACGACCTGGTATTCGACAAAACCAATGTGCATTTGATCCAAAACGCTCTTTAGCAATATCTGAAATCTGCGTGGCTCCAGGAAGTGTATGTGTTTTGCTCAAACCACAGACAATGATATTTCGTTTTCTTGAATTTAAACATAGATCTCTAAGAAGATAATCCCCAATTGGCACTTTCTGTCTTCCTGGTGGAAAAATTGTTAAAGATCCATCGAGAATAAGATATTTTATAGGCAAATCACAGAGCACAACCTGTTTTGCAAGACTGTATTCAACAATTTCTCGTACCGACTGAAGTATGTTGTCTTCTTGTAGTGGACTTGGGAATAGAATATAACCTAGTAGTTCTGACGCAATTTTATTAATTAATTCTTTCTTATTAGTGATTTGAAATTCTTTTGGATCCCATTCTGAATACTCCGTCATGTGTGAGAGAATTGGATCGACTAGATCAGACATTGGGTAGACTGACTCACAAAATTCAATT
>JAECRW010000185.1 GCA_016294985.1 Candidatus Sifarchaeum marinoarchaea
CCTAATAACGCACAACGATTTTGATGGGTTCGCCTCTGGACTCCTTTTGCTGATGAAGTATTATCACGTCCGAAACCTGTACCTGATAATCGCAGGGAATAACCCGCACCGTCCCTTTCACATTTCAAAAGTTCTAGAGAAAATTGTTCCAAATCTCATTCGGAGAAAGGCATCTAATGCGATCATTGTCGCGGACTTCCCAATCTCGGAACCTGAGTCCTTTTATTTCAATTTAAGGGCGCTATACCTCACGAGGTTAAAAGGTCATGAGGAGCGTCTCCGCATCAGGTGGTTTGACCACCATTCACGGCCTGCCTTCGATCCCACGCGATTCCCAGAAGGATTAGGTATTGAATTCCATCACACTCCAGATGAGAGGCGGCATGTCTATTGGATGCTTTGGGACTTTTATAAAAATGAATTTGCTAAGGAGAACCCAAAGAAGCGTCCTTGGGATTTCTTTGCGGTTCTAAGCCTTTCGAAATACGGGTGGTTTGCTAAGAAGGACGATCCTTATTACCTAAATAAATGGTACGCTTGGTTTAGGAAGTATTACTTAAAGCCTACGACGCGCCCAAAGAACTGGCTCCGATTCTTCAAAGACATATGCGCCCAGAAACACCCACCTGAAATCGAAGAGATCTTACCTAACAATAATCTTTTCCACGGTTCCACCCATCAGACCAAAGATGGGAAGACCTTCACGGTTCTCATCTTTCGAGATTATTTCGACATCCGGAATGTAAAGGGGCTTTTACAAGCTCATGATCAAATGCTGCCGGATTTCGTGATCTGCTACTGGGTCAACCATTCCATCAGCCTGCGAGTATTCCACCGAGACTCCGTGGATTTACAAGGGCTCTTAGAGAGTCAAGGAATCGGGGGGCATCTCGGGGCGGGCGCCATTTACACGCCCCGACAGAAAGTGTATCAAATCGGGTCCCTTTATTTCTACTCGTATTTGTTTATTGATCAATTCGTTGAATGGATTTCGGATAGCGTTCTAACGGGCGACCCTGGAAGCCTCTTTCAGGGCGAGATAGTCGATGTCCCACCCCAGGGGGAGGAGGAGTGGGTGGAAACTTGGGAATTAGAGGAAGATCAAAGACAACAACTAGAATCATCATATGGCTACAAAACAACCATCGCCTACATGCCAGAATATAGCAAAGAAATCCACGAGAAACTTGCCGCAGTATCCCTTCCCTTCGTTTCAAGTTCCGTTAAAGATAAGGATGAATTCGAAAAGGGTACTGAACTGTTCGAGCTCGAATTCCAGCCTGGAACGACCCTCTCCTTCCCTTCAAACGATGTTGTTCTATTTTTCTCGGAATGGAGAGAGCGCAGAAATCTATTTCGCTTTCTCTACTCCCTCTTAATCACGCATGAACAGAAAGGGCACTCAACGTCTGGGTCAGGTGCGCCTAAAATTCTTTATATCGATACGCTTAAAGACACGTTGTCGTTTAAACAATTTATTGATCTCGCTGCACCGCTCTCAACTCTTGAAAATATCATGTTTACCAAAATCTCAGACCTCCCTACCTTGGAATCATTCATCAAGGACTACTTGAGCTCACTCATCGAGATCGCGAGAACTGGGACGGATCAGGGAACTGTGAGGGAGGGGACGAATTTACAGATCATCGTCATGAATTCGCTGTTTGACCTCATTAATGCCCATTTCGATGCGCAACAGGATCAATCCGATTCCATAACCGCTCGTGCACAGAAAATCACGGAACTCGTGAGGGAATTGAGACAAATAGCTCGGAATAAAGGCGTTACCATGCTTCTAACCTCAGTTGGTGCTACCTTTGATCCTGAAAAGAAAGTATATGGCCCCTCACTCTTTAAACGGGTTCGCCCCCTAATCAAGCACAAGATTCACGTGAAGCTAAAGCGGAAACGCATCCATCTCCAGGTGCAAGAGGGATCAAGATGGATTGGCCATGATCTTCCGCGTCCCTTAGATAAGGCGAAAAAAGATGTCACGCTGGCAGATTTCAGTCAACTTTCAGAGGTGGTTGATTTTACTTTCTCCTTTGATGGTCAATGAATCCTTTGGAACTTAACTTTAGTATTGTTTCCCGAGGGGGGATTTCAAGTGCTTTGACGACCTTGAACACTCGTAAGCCCTTCGACAAATCTTTAACATCGACTAAAATGCGGACCTGGGCCTCGTGCTTGGTGATATATCCTAGTGCGGGTTTACCATTCTTGACAATTTGGTTCGTGTAGATCGCAACACCATTGGTTTGCTTTACCACACGCTTCAAAGCATGAATAACTCCATTTATTTTTTGTTGACGTTCAGGCAGGGTCTCTCCCACCCCCTCATACTCCGCTTGGAAATGCGTGGCGAGATTATCCAAGCAAAAGAACCGGGCGCCTCGCTCATAAGCCAACCTTTCCAATTGTGTCGCACAAAAATTAAGAAGAACCTCGCTATTTGGTGGGGACGCTTTCAGAATATTCCGTTTAAGGTCTTCATAATTAATCCCAAACCGCTGAGCTATCTGCTCGATCTTTTTCAGGGAGAACATCCCCTCAGTATCTATGTATATTGACCCCGTGCCTAACCCCCCTCGATCTGGAGGGAGATAGGCCGTGCAGATAAGCTGGTGAAGGAGATCTGATTTGCCACCTCCTTCAGGTCCATAGATCTCATAAACTGTCTGAGTCTTGAATCCCCTTTCGTGATGAAGAATGACGTCAAGCGTTCTCGTGCCAGTACTCAGGTACTGGCGGTTCTCATACTGCTGAATTAATTCCTCACCCATTTCAAATCCGAAGAGAGAATCACAACGTTCCTGAGCCACCTTTATTAGTTTTTTTGCGGTGGTATAATCCATCCCAACTCCGTAATCAGCGTGTACGAGGTCCTTAAGAGGGGTTCTTGCTAGTACCGCCACGGTTAGAACCCCTTTTTTGATTAATTTCCTTGCGAGCTCTTCATCAACCCCCTCTAATGACATTAGATCTTCAACAGACATTCATTCAATCTCTGATTCTTTATGTTTTTCATCTATACTAGGCATTGCCCTCCGAAACCGCCCGTTATCCGCCCAAACTGCATTGCATTGCCGAGCCGTTCGATGTTTGGGTCTTTTTCTCTAGGGAGGTGAGGACCA